>JAISMK010000040.1 GCA_031276785.1 Desulfovibrio sp.
TACGACAACGCGCCGATGGAAAGTTTTTGGGGCACCCTCAAAAACGAGCTTGTCCATCATGCCCGTTACGCTACCCGTGCTGAAGCAATCTCGGACCTCGCCGAATATATTGAAGTGTCTACAACCGGCAACGGCTTCAAAAGAGCTTGGGATATCTCTCAGCGGTGGAATTTATGAAGACATCACAAAATAGAAAAAACTATCACAAGGCCGCGTGAGTATGGCCTCCGAATTTGACAGACCACATCAGCCGCACCAGTTGCAAATGGTGGCGGCAATGACCTTTGTCGCCTCAATAATTTCCCCTTCTGTGACGCATTCATTGACGCTGTGGGCCATGGACAGTTCTCCCGGACCATAGATAATGGTCGGGACTCCGGCCTGATTGCCTAATTGCCGCGCGTCGCAGGCGGAAAAGGCCGTCTCTTCGAGATCGGCATGCAACGCGTCCTTGCCTGATTGCAGCAGAACTTCCAGAAAGCCGGCATCTTCCGGATACCGGTAGGCGTCATCATAGTGGAGATACAAAACCTCGGCTCTGTTGCGCGAGAGCCAGGGATCCCCCGCGCAGGCATGGTCAATGGCCTCTTTGAACATGGCCTTGACCCGGCGGATGCCCGCCGGGCCGGTCCCCATTGCAGGAGAAAAGTAGACAACGCCGCTCAGAACGCAGTCCCGGGCAGTAGCCGTGGCATAGGTTCCGCCTTTGACGACCCCGATGCCCAGCGACAACTTGATTTGATCCGCATTCGCCTTCGCCTCCTGGGCAAGAAGGGCGTTAATGACCGGCGCGGATTTTTCTATGGCGCTGATGCCGTTCAGGCGGCCGTCTTTCCAGCGGCTGCCGGTATGGACTTCCTTGCCGGGGATTACAATTTCCCAGTAGACGCCGCCTCCGGAGGAGGTGGCATACCGGCGCGCCCCGGAAGGCTCGGCGCAGATGGCGGCATCGGCCTTATAGCCTCTGGCCGCGCAGGACAGAGAGCCGTTGCCGGCATGTTCCTCGTTGACGACGCTCTGGAAGACGACATCCCCCCGCAGGGGAATATCGGAGCGGATGACGGCTTCCAGCGCCTTGAGCATGGCGATGATCCCTCCCTTCATGTCGCTGGCGCCCCTGCCGTATATGGTGTCGCCCAGATGTTCCGCGCCGAAGGGATCATGATCCCAGCGGCTTCTGTCGCCTATGGTGACAACGTCAACATGGCCGTTCAGAATAAGCGACCTGCCGCTTCCTCTCCCTTTGCGCACGCCCACAGCGTTGGGGCGGCCCTTGTACGTCAATCTGTCGGCATATTCCGAACCAGCCAACTGCTCATAGGTGCATATATCTTTGAATTTAAGCGCCAAATCCAGCTCGGGCTGCCAGCTTGTGGGGTACTGGGCTATATCCGGAAATTTTGTGAACAATTCCTGAATATCGGGTTCCCAGATGTCCATTTCCAGGCCCAGATCGCGCAGGCGGGCAATCATGAATTCCTGGCCCTTGCCTTCTTCCCCGGTGAGACTGGGGATGCGGAGGAACTCTTTAAAATCGGAGATGATTTTTCCCCTATGGGTGTCGATCCAGGAGATTACGCGGGCGATGTTTTCGTTAGTCATGTTCCCCTCTTGCTGTTAGAGCATTGTACGCTTGAAATGCTTGATTAACGGCGAGCAAAGCCCGCCTGTAACCATCTTGCGGCAAGGATTCGCAGGCAAATCCTTGCCGGGCAGTCCAACTTTTTCAAAGTTAAACTGCTTAAGTGGTCCGGGGCCGGAGTCTGGTTGAGGCCAGGGCGAGGACTCCCATTAGAATAAACAAGATGCTGAGGGTGAAGAAAAGATAATTCCAGTTTCCCGTGCTGTCGATAATCGCGCCGAAAAGGATGGATTGGATAGCGGCGCCCATGTAAGCCGCCCAGTCCAGCATGCCTGTCGCCGTACCTGCGAAAGCGCGGGTGCCGATGTCGGCGGCAAAGGCCCAGACCAGACCGTTGAGCGCGGAAAAAAAGCCCGCGAGCAGGAGGCAGGCGGCGGCTATGTGGATGTCCTTGAGATGGGGAAATATCCAGATGGCGGCGGCCGCGCAGACGCAGCAAATGATCAGGGGCGGTTCCCTCCGGGATTTGAACAATTTGTCGGACAGGATCGGCATCAGAAAAAAGCCCGCAGCCATGCCGATGGGAAGGACGACGGAGTTGAAAATGCCTGATTTGATGTTCATGTCCATAACCTTCACATAATACAAAGGTATCCAGGTAATGAGGCCATAGCGGGCAATGCCGATGATGGCGATAATGAACATGAACAGGATCATTTTGGGGTTTTTGAGCAGGCTGACATAGGGATACAGTTTTCCTTTTTCAGCCAGGATCCGGTTGCGCTCCACTTCCAGCGCCGCGGCCTCCGGGTCGTCCTCCCGATAGTCGGGTAGACCCACGGCGGAGGGTTCTTCCTTGGCCATAAAGAGAAAAACCAGTCCGAACAGGAGCATGGGGATCAGCGGCAGACGGAAGGCCGCGCGCCAGCCGAGATCCGGCTGCAGGGCAAAGGCGGCCAGAATGCAAAGCCAGGCGGAAATTTGCGCGATGCCGGCAAAACCCGTAATAATGCCGCTGGCAAAGCCGCGTTTGGATTTCGGCCACCACTTTGCCGACAGGGCAATGCCGGGGGAGAAGACCATGGCCTGAGCAAAACCGTTCAGCCCCCAGAATATCGCTATAATGGCGGGGGAGGTCTGGAAACTGATAAACAGATTAAGGAGAACGGAGAGGAAAATGCCAAGGAGGATGAAGCGTTTATTGCCGAAAATTTCGCCCAGGCGCCCGGAGAACAGATGCCCGAAGCCATAGCACCAGAAGAGCGAGGAGGTAATAGCTCCGGCCTGGGCTGTGCTGATTTGCAGTTCGCTGGTCATGGAGGCCAGGGAGAGCCCCATGTTCATTCTGCCGTTATAGAAAAAGGCATACATAACGGCGAACCCGAAAAGGGTGTTCAGGGCATATTTGTGGAATATGCCGTACTGGTCATCGGAATAGCCAAAATTTTTCATTGTTCGTCTCCTTGGGCAATTAACCCTGATATGCTTTATGGGAACCTCTAAAAACTCCAACTGGCTGCCATGAAATTATTCCCTATAATATTTCTTAAT
>JAISMK010000041.1 GCA_031276785.1 Desulfovibrio sp.
CGCACGAGATCGGTCGATTGATTGGGAACCATAGCGCGGATTTCATCATGGGCACAGGGACATATCCCGTAAAAGATGCCGGATACATGGATTGCATTCGATTCGAAAACTCAAAAAAAACCTTGACTCGCGGGGCGGGTCTATACATGCCCTGATGATTCCGGCCAGACGTATTGCGAAAAAATTCAGCACATGATAGAGTAACATAAGAGAAAAACACTTCTGAAGAGCTTGCGCCTTCGAACTCCTCGGCAGGACAACGCAAAAGCGGAAGGCCGCACACTGATTCCGGAGAACTGTATGCCCCGATTCCTGCACGCCATGAGCGGAGGGAACGCCAAGACGCGCACTACACGTCTTCTGGCCCGGCCGGACTGGCAAGAGGTCCGCCTGGATCCCGCCCAGAAGACGAAGCCCGACATTCCTGGCTCGCTTCTTGATATGCGATCTGTTCCCCAAGGGGCCTTTGACGCCGTATATGTCTCGCACAACCTGGAGCGCCTCTATCCCCACCAGGTGGGCAACGCTCTGGGCAACTGCCTGCGGTCGCTCAAGGAAGACGGCCATCTGGTGGTTATATGCGCCGATCTTCAGGCGGCCTGCGCCCAGGCGGCCGCGGGCGGGCTGCTGGACGAAGCTTACGCCTCCCCAGCCGGCCCCGTGACTCCCTTGGATATCCTGTACGGCTACCGGCCCGCCCTGGCCGCCGGGCATCTGGAATACGCCTGCCATTGCGGCTTTACCGCCAAATTCCTGTTGGAAAGCCTGCTGCGGAGCGGTTTCGCCTCCGTCCAGGCGGTCAGAAACGCGAAAGCCTTTTCCATCATCGCCCTGGCCACGCGCCGCAAACGTTCCGAGGCCTTTCTCGCGGAACTGGCCAAGTCGCATTTCGGCTGAAACAGCAGAGCATTGCCATGTCGGAAATTCTGGAAAGCGCCATGCTGGTCGCCTTCGGCGCGGCCTGGCCGGCATCTCTGGTCCACAGCCTGCGCAGCAGAACCGCCAAAGGCACGAGCCTGGCCTTTCTCTTCATAGTGCTGCTGGGCTATATTTGCGGCATCAGTTCCAAACTGATCTCCGGCCGTCTGAATTATGTCCTGCTGTTCTATATTCTGGACGTCGTTATGGTTCTGTGCGCGGTGCTAATCTATTTCCGCAACCGCGAGCTGGACAAAAACCGGTTGCGTCCCGGGGAAATTTCCAAGTAATTCCAATTCAAGGCCAAAAATTAAAGTATTTTTAACCTGGCATTGGAATTATAGCAGTCCAACTTTTTCAAAGTTAAACAGCTCTAAACAAGACGCGCCGCCACCAAATCTCCCATTTCCCGGCAGCTCGCCAGCCGCGTTCCGGGCTGTCCGGCCGCGATATCGGCGGTACGGAAGCCTTCCGCCAAAGTCCTGCGCACAGCCTGTTCCACGGCCACAGCCGCGTCTTTCAAGCCAAAGGTCATGTCCAGCATCATGGCCGTGGAGAGAATGGCTGCCAGGGGATTGGCCTTGTCCTGGCCGGTAATGTCCGGGGCGGAGCCGTGTACGGGCTCGTACAGGCCGATTCCTCCGCTTTGCGCTGTCCCGCTCAGAGAGGCTGAGGGCAGCAAGCCCAGGGAGCCGGCAACGCCGGCGGCTTCGTCCGAAAGGATATCACCGAAAAGGTTGGCTGTGAGGAGGACATCAAACTGCGCCGGCCGAATCACCATCTGCATGGCGCAATTGTCCACATACATATGGCTGAGTTCCACCCCGGGATAGTCCGCCCCAACTTCCCGCACCACCTCGCGCCACAGCCGGCTCACCGCCAGAATATTGGCCTTGTCCACGGAACACAGCCTCCGTTTCCGCTTCATGGCGGCCTCAAAGGCCACTATGGCGATGCGGCGGATTTCCCGCTCGTCGTAAATCATGTTGTTAAAGGCCTGGCGCGCGCCGTCGCGTCTTTCTTCTCCAGCCGGGAGGCCGAAATAGACATCCCCGGAGAGTTCGCGCACCACCAGCAGATCCAGCCCCTGTTCCACCAGATCCGGCCGCAGGCAGGACAGGGAGGCCAGCTCGGGAAAAACTACTGCCGGCCGCAAATTGGCATACAGGCCCAGCTCTTTGCGGATGCGCAGGAGGCCCGCCTCCGGCCTTTTGTCCACAGGAGCCTCGGCCCACCGGGGGCCGCCCACGGCTCCCAGAAGAACGGCGTCCGCAGCCCGGCAAGCGGCCAGGGTTTCCTCGGGCAGAGGGTCGCCCTCGGCTTCATAGGCCGCCCCGCCGATGAGGGCCTCGCGCAGAGCGAAGGAGCAGCCGAAACGCCGCTCCACGGCGTGCAGAATCTTGACGGCCTCGGCGAGAACCTCCGGCCCGATGCCGTCTCCGGGCAGAACAACAATATTTTTTTCCATGAGGCGTCCTTTGGGCTGCAATGCCGGTTCAACGGGAAGATGCCCCGCGGTCCCTCCCCGCACATGCGGGGGAAATTAATGTCGATCCGAACAAAGCGAGATGTCAAGGGGTCCATCCCCGCACATGCGGGGGAAGCCTGACCGCCGAGGGCAAGCAGCCCATCCGCGTGGGTCCATCCCCGCACATGCGGGGGAAGCGGTATCTTGATGCCACGACCCTGCCTCTTTCAGCGGTCCATCCCCGCACATGCGGGGGAAGCGACTTGAACGAAAATCCTCAACCTTGCGCCGCTTCCCTGGCAGTTAAGCGACTTTAATTCAAACAAAGTGAGATGTCAAGGTTGATTTTTATTTTAGAACATTTCGACTTTTTCAAAGTTAAACTGCCTGCTCCAATCTGTCAGACCGCGTTCGCTTTCAGGCGTTTTTGGACAAAGGGGGCCAGGCCGCCAGCTTCCAGAATGGCCCGCATATCCGCCGGCAGGGGGGGGAAGGGGATCTGGCCGCCGGTGGTCGTATTTACAATCATCCCGGCCTCCATATCCACCTCCGCCTCGTCGCCTTCGGAGAACTCCGTCCAGCCGTCTCCCACTTCCAGGGGCAGAAGGCCCGTGTTGAAGGCGTTACGATAGAAAATGCGGGCGAAGCTGTGGGCGATGACCACCTCCAGGCCCGCTCCCAGGATGGCCATAGGGGCATGTTCCCTGGAAGAACCGCAGCCGAAGTTGCGCCCGGCCACCAGCAGAGTTTTCCCCGGAACGACTTTGGCCGCCCAGGAGGGATCCAGCCCTTCCATGCAGTGGGCGCCCAGTTCCGCCGGATCCGAAGTGACCAGACGGCAGGCTGGAATAATGGCGTCTGTATCAATGTGATCTCCCAGACATAGAACCTTGCCGGTATAGCGCATGTTTTTGCTCCTTCTCATGCCAGGTCGCTTTATCCGGATGTTGAAAAAAGTCCGTCCCGGACTTTTGCGCGGCGGGCCTCAGAGCGCGGCGGGAGAGGCGATTTCCCCGGCCACGGCCGTGGCGGCGGCGACATAGGGGTTGGCCAGGTATATCTCGGAGGCGGGACTGCCCATGCGCCCTTTAAAATTGCGGTTGGTGGTGGCCAGGGCGCGCTCGCCTCCGGCCAGGATGCCCAGGTGTCCGCCCAGGCAGGGGCCGCAGGAGGGAGGCCCGAGGACGCAGCCGGCCTCCAGCAGGATTTCCACCAGCCCCTCGCGCAGAGCCTGTTTCCAGACTCCGGGCGTAGCCGGCAGGACAATGCAGCGCAGGCCTTTTTTCACCTTGCGTCCGGCCAGGATGGAGGCTGCGGCGCGCATGTCGCTGATGCGGCCGTTGGTGCAGGAGCCGATGACCACCTGCTGGACGGGAAGGCCCGCCACATCCGAAACGGGCCGGACGTTTTCCGGCAGATGGGGGCAAGCCACCAGGGGTTCCAGACCGGAAACATCCAAGGACAGGGTCCGCTCATAGACGGCGCCGGGATCGGCGGCCAGGGGGACCGAGTCCGGGCGTCCGGCCCGGCGACAGTAGGCCAGAGTCGCTTCGTCGGCGGCAAACAGGCCGGCCTTGCCGCCGGCCTCAATGGCCATGTTGGCCATGGTCAGACGCCCTTCCACCTCCAGCGCTCCGATGGCAGGACCGTCGAATTCCAGCGCCTTGTAGCGGGCGCCGTCCACTCCCAGCCTGCCGATGGTCCATAGGATGAGATCCTTGCCTCCCATGTGGGGAGGGAGGTCGCCGGACATGGTAACGCGGATGGTTTCGGGGATTTTGAACCAGCATTCGCCTAGGGCCATGGCCGCGGCCACATCCGTGGACCCCATGCCTGTGGCGAAGGCTCCGATGCCGCCATAGGTGCAGGTATGGCTGTCCGCTCCCACCACCAGGTCGCCCGGGGCCACAAGGCCGAGTTCCGGCAGCAGGGCATGCTCCACGCCGGCGTCGCCACCCTCGAAATAGTGGGGAAGATCCTGTTCGGCTGCGAAACTCTTGGAAACAAGAACCTGCTCGGCGGAATCCACGTCCTTCTGGGGCACAAAATGGTCCATGGTCAGAACGATCTTCGTCCGGTTAAAAACCCGCGACGCGCCCATTGCCCGGAAGGCCTTGATGGCCAGAGGGGCGGTGATGTCGTTGGCCAGGACAAGGTCAAGGCGGCAATGAACAATTCGGCCCGGGGCGGCCTCCCCTTCGCCGAGAGGGCGCACGGAATGGGCCGCCAGTATTTTCTCGGCAAGGGTGCGGGGCATGTCACTTCTCCTCTTGCATTTTGACCAGACGGTTGAGGGCATTGATATAGGCGCGGGCGCTGGCGTTGATGATGTCCGGATGCGACCCTCGGCCTATGGCTGTCTTGTCTTGCTCCGAGATGCGCACGGTGACTTCACCCAGAGCGTCGGTGCCGCCGGTTATAGCGTTGACGGCGTATTGTTCCAGCTTGGGGGAGTGCCGGACGGCTACGGAAATGCCGCGGAAGACGGCGTCAATGGGGCCCACCCCGAACTGGGCGTGTTCGCGCTTGACTCCGTCAATTTCAAGCACCAGCATGGCGCAGGGGGGTATTCCGGAATCAGCGCTCTGCACCGCCAGATGCAGAAGCTTGTATTTGTCGGGCAGTCGGTAGATCTCCTCCAGGACCAGGGCCTCCAGATCTTCGTCGAAAATGTCCTTTTTCTTGTCCGCCAAATCCTTCACCGCGCTGAGAATGAGGTCGATCTGGGCGCTCTCCAGATGGTAGCCCATGCCCTCCAGCTTGGACTTGATGGCGTTTTTCCCGGAATGCTTGCCCACGACAATATTGTTGCCTGGCAGGCCTATGGACTCCGGGGTCATGATTTCGTAGGTGGAGGGATTGGCCAGTACTCCGGCCTGGTGAATGCCGGCCTCATGGGCGAAGGCGTTGGCCCCGACCACAGGCTTGTTGACAGGTATGGGCCTTCCGATGATCCGGGACAGAGTGCGCATGGAGGGAAAAATCTGCTGGGTGCTGATGCCGTGCTCCAGATGATAATACGCCTTGCGCACGGTGAGGTTCATGACCAGCTCTTCCAGAGCACAGTTGCCGGCCCGCTCGCCGATGCCGCCGATTGTCACTTCCGCCTGGCGGGCTCCGGCCCGGAAGGCGGCCAGGGTGTTGGCCACAGCCAGGCCGAGGTCGTTGTGGCAGTGGACGCTGATGATTATGTCCCCGGGGATGCGGGCCTTGAGATAGGCGATGCGGGCGGCGAATTCCTCGGGCTGGGCATAGCCGACGGTATCGGGAATATTCAGGGTTTTCGCCCCGGCGGCAATGGCCGTCCGGCAGACCTCGACCATGAAGTCCAGATCGGTGCGGGAGGCGTCCTCACAGGAAAATTCCACATCCCGGACGCAGGAGACGGCGTGGCGCACAGAGGTATCCGTAGCCTTGAGCACTTCTTCCGGCGAGAGTTTGAGCTTGTAGTCCATGTGCAGGGCGGAGGTGGCGATAAACACATGAAGCCGGGGTTTGCGGGCATGGCGCAGGGCTTCGGCGGCTTTGTCGATGTCCGCGATAACCGTGCGGCACAGGCTGGCAACGGAGGAGTTGCCGATTTCGCGGGCCACGGTGGAGACACATTCAAAGTCTCCGGCGCTGGAGGCGGCGAAGCCGGCTTCTATGATGTCCACGCCCAAAAGCTCCAGTTGCTGGGCCATGCGGATCTTTTCGGACAGGCTCATGGTGGCGCCCGGAGACTGTTCGCCGTCTCTCAGAGTGGTGTCAAAAAGAAAAATTCTGTCGGGGGAATCGGGCATGGCTGCGCTCCTTGGCGTAGGCGAAACCGCGTATCAAAGTTAAGGAAATGTAGATTTATTCCGTTTGGACTGCGTTGCTCGTTCTTTTTGCAAAGGGGCAGGACGGAAGAGTCCAGCCCCTCCGCAAAAAGAACTCGCGCCTTGCCAAACGAAAAAACTCAGCGTTTCCGAAATCCATTTAATCAGTGCTTCCTTAAGCGCCGGCGGGGGCGTTTCAAAATTAAAAGGCTCCAGAGCCATTAGACCAATTTCGCTTTGAGATGGTTGCTTAACGGCGAGCAAAGCTCGCCTGCAACCATCTCGCGGCAAGGATTAGCAAGCAAATCCTTGCAGAGCAGTCCAACTTTTTCAAAGTTGAACGGCTCTAACGCTTGAAACAGTTCGCTCGTTTCATTCGTGAACCGCTCTAAAGAAAAGCGGCCACCCCGGAAGGGTGGCGCGCATGGCCGTTCAAAAAAAGTTGCCTGTGCGCCTGCGCGGTTTTAGAGGGAAACTCCTAGGGCTAGGGCCGGGCGGGCAAAGGCGGCCGGATTGGACGGGAAAACCGTTGCCATATCAGGGGCGTCAACGATCCAGGCCGTCTTCCCGTATCCGTTCTGCATGGGTGCGCTCCAGCTTTTTATTTACCTATCTTTTACCCAGCTCCGCTCAAAAGGTCAAGCGCGTGTTCCTGAGAGCATTTTCACTTTAATATCAGGAGTTAAGCATTCTTTAGGCCAATTTCGCTTTGAGATAGTTGCTTAACGGCGGGCAAAGCTCGCCTGCAACCATCTCGCGGCAAGGATTCGCAGGCAAATCCTTACTTGCTTTTCCGCCTCGGAGCATGGTAACGTCGCTAAGCCTCAAAGTTATTCTATGATCGCGAAAAGTATGAAGTATTTTTCACCGGGTTCCGGTTCTTCCTGAAAATCATTTTTAACCCTCGCCGCAGGAGAAAGACTATGAAAGCATTCATGTTCCTGACCGCCTTCGCCTTCCTGATCTACCTTGCCGGCCCGGCCCTGGCCGGAGGCGTCCCCGTCAGCACGGACAAGGCTCCCGCCGCCATTGGTCCATACAGCCAGGCGGTATGGGCCGGGAATGTCCTTTTCCTGTCCGGTCAGATCGGCCTGGATCCATCCAGCGGCAAGCTGGTGTCCGGCGGCACCCTGGCCCAGGCGGAACAAGTTTTTAAAAACATATCCGCCATTCTGGAATCTCAGAAACTGGGCCTTCAGGATGTGGTCAAGGTCACGGTATTCGGTACGGATATCAAAGAATTTCCTGAGGTCAACAAACTTTACGCCACCTTCTTCCCTAAAAATCCGCCGGCGCGATCCTTTGTCCAGGCTGGCGCCCTGCCTGCCGGCGCTACTATAGAGATCGAAGTTGTGGCTTACAGGGATAAAAGGCGCGTTTCAAAATCGAAAAAATCTCAATAGGCTGACGCAAAAGCCTTACATGCTTGAGCTTGTCGCCGGCGGCTGAGCAAATCCGCCCCGGCGTCAAGCCCGCGGCTGTGGAATACCGCACCTATCGCAAAGATTTCCCTCCTGACGCTGTGCCTGCTCCGGTCTAGAGCAGTCCAGCTTTTCAAAGTTAAACTGCTCTAGTACCATGTACCACTTAAAACTGCGTTTTAAGTGGTAAGATCGCTGCGCCGAAAAGCGTGGTTTTCGGCTTGCTCCGCCGCCTGCAGCGGCGCGCCGGGCTTAAAGCCCGGC
>JAISMK010000123.1 GCA_031276785.1 Desulfovibrio sp.
GTCTGTGCGCTATGCTAAAAAATATCTGCAGGAAAATCCCCTCAACGAGCAAGCGGATGAAGCGCGAATAGCAGCCTACAATAACAACAAGAAATTTATCGACAACGTGGAAAACTACCTGACAACTTTAGACAGTACAAAATTGGATTTGTCCTTACTGACTCCAGAGACGGCCCAGGCCATGCTGCAGGCGGATCCCGCGCTGCTGCGCTATGCTGAAGAAGCAAAAGATGCCATTAAGAACGGTAAAATGTATATTTCCAATGCAAATGATTTTTATACTGTATATATTCCAATTCAATTCAGCAGTGTTACAAATCCATGGTCCGTAGCCGTCAGTATTCCCATGACAAAAATTTTGGATAATGCCAACAATATCCGCAATTATGTTGTTGTTGTTTCAATAATAGCCATATGTATTATTGCATTTATACTTTATCTAATATCTAAAAGTGTAACAAAACCAATACTTATACTTTCAGATACAGCTAAAATTTTAGGTGAAGGTAATTTTGACATAGAAGTTCCCTTGGTTCAAAGGAATGATGAAATTGGCTACTTGTCGCATGCCTTCAAGTTTATGGCTGAGAAAATCAATAATTTAATCAAGGAAATGCAGCAATATGCAAAGGCTCTGGAAGAAAAAAATACCAACTTAAACAGATTAAATGAACTTAAAGATGAATTCCTGGCCAATACATCACATGAGCTGCGGACTCCGATTCATGGAATCATTGGTATTGTTGAATCTATGATTGATGGCGCTACAGGCCAGCTCAGCATTGAACAAAAATATAATCTGGCTATAGTCGCTAATAGCGGGAAGCGCCTTTCCAATATGATTAACGATATATTGGATTTTACAAAATTAAAAAATCAAGAAATTATTTTGCAAATCAAACCTGTAGATCTCAAAACAATTATTGATACAGTTCTTGTTCTGTCAAAGCCCTTGATCAAGGGCAAAGATTTAACACTTATAAATGAAATAGAATCATCATTTATAGCTATAAGTGCCGATGAAAATAGAATTCAGCAAATTTTGTATAACCTGATTGGCAACGCTGTAAAGTTTACTGAAAAAGGAACGATCCGCGTATCCGCTGAAAGAATGCAGGATCTGGTTGCTGTTTCTGTTACCGATACGGGTATCGGTATCCCGGAGGATAAATTTGAAAGAATTTTTGAATCATTTGAGCAAGCGGACGGTTCTACGGCAAGGAAATACGGCGGAACTGGATTGGGTTTGTCCGTAACAAAAAAACTTGTAGAACTTCATGGCGGGAGAATAAATGTTGAATCAAAAGTTGGAGAAGGATCCAGATTTACATTTACTGTTCCGATTTCAGATATAAAAATCAGCGATATTGCTTTATCTGAAATTAATTCATCTATTATAGATATAGAAAATTTTATAGTAGATAATATCGCAGAAAATATAGATGGTTATGCGGAAAAAACAGAAGGAGTTCGTAGAATTCTAGTGGTCGATGATGAACCTGTCAATATTCAGGTGTTGAGCAATCTTCTTTCAATTCGTCATTATTCCGTCTCCAAGGCATATAACGGCCAGGAAGCCTTGGATCTTATAGATAACGGAGAAATCTTCGATCTGATTCTTCTGGACATAATGATGCCCAGAATGTCCGGATACGAAGTCTGCAGGCGTTTACGGGAGAAGTTTTCCCTGTTCGATCTGCCCATATTGATGCTGACCGCCAAGAATCAGGTGCAGGATGTGGTTCTGGGATTTCAGGCCGGCGCCAATGATTATATTCAGAAGCCCTTTGACAAGGAAGAATTGCTGGCCCGGGTGCAAACCCTGCTTGATTTGAAAAACGCCGTGAGCGGGGCCATGGTGGCCAGTGAGGCCAAAAACGCCTTTCTGGCCAACATGAGCCATGAAATCCGCACGCCCCTGAACGCCGTTATCGGACTCACCCGTCTGATGCTCAATACCCCTCTGGATGGCAAACAGCGGGATTATACGGAAAAAATGCACCGTGCAGCCGCGGCCCTGTTGGGCATTGTCAACGATATCCTTGACTTTTCCAAAGCCGATGCCGGACATATGAGTCTGGAATGCCGCCCCTTTGATATCCGCAAGATATTTGACGACATGGCTGTTTTTTTTCAGGAACGGAGTTCCGCAGCCGGCGTGGGTATCAGCTTCAGCCTGGACCCCTCAATCCCAGCCGCTCTGGAGGGAGATCCATTGCGCCTGCAACAGATTTTCATCAATCTCATCGACAACGCCTTCAAATTCACCGAACGGGGCGCCATCACAGTCCGGGCCGAAGCAATCCGGCGTGACAGCCGGGGAGTGGCCGTCAACTTCGCTGTTGAGGATACCGGCATCGGCATGAGCCGGGAGCAGACGGACAGAATATTCAGCGCTTTTACCCAGGCGGATAACTCTGTCACCCGCCGCTACGGCGGAGCCGGCCTGGGCCTGACCATTACCAGACAGATAGTGGAGCTGATGGGCGGGGAAATCTCCGTCTCCAGCGAGGAGGGCAAAGGCTCGATCTTCAGCTTTTCCTGCGTGTTCCCGCTGGCTGGGGATGCCGCGGCGGCGGAGGAAGCGCTGCAAGGGGAAGGCGCTCCAGATGAACATGGCGTTGAAAACGCCATGTTGCGCGGCCTGCGCGTTTTGCTGGTGGAGGACAATGAAATTAATGCGGAGATCGCCTGCGAGCTGCTGGCCGCCGTTGACATTGACGTTACCACGGCGCAGAACGGTCAGGAGGCTCTGGACGCGCTTGCCCGGGAGCGCAGAACCGATGGCAGCCGGCCCTTTGATCTGGTGCTGATGGACATGCAGATGCCGGTCATGGACGGCTACGAAGCCACCAAAATAATTCTGAACATGCCGGAATACCGGGACATGCCCATTTTAGCCATGACAGCCCATGTCTTTGCTCAGGAAAAGGAACACTGCCTTGCCTTGGGCATGAAGGGTCATTTGAGCAAACCCATTGATGTGGAAGCGCTCTACCAGGCATTGCGGGATGTTGTCTCCTCCCTGGCGCCGCCGCGCGCTCCCGGAGTCTGAGGCTGCGCCGTCCAGGGAAGCAGTTCCGCCAGAGCAATTTCATTTTGAAATTGCTCCATTGCGCCCCAGCCCACAGGCAACCTGCGGAGGGAGTCATGGACCACAGTCCCGACGGCCCTATCATCACCTCGGTATTTGAATTGTTCAAGGCCGGGCCTGGGCCGTCCAGTTCCCATACCATCGGCCCCATGGCGGCAGCCCTGGACTTCCGGCGGCAGATGGAGGCCCTGCCCGTTTCCCTTCAGGACAGGGCCGCGGCCGTTGAAGTCCGCCTTTTCGGCTCACTCAGCGCCACTCACGAAGGCCACGGCACTGTCCGGGCCATTATCGCCGGTCTTCTGGGCTTCGACCCGGTCCGTAACCCGGACGCCATACCCGCCGACATCCGGACTTTGTCCGCCGAAGACCGCCGCATCCCCCTAGGCTCGCGCAGTCTGGCAGTCGGCCCCGAGTCTCTTTTGCCGGACAGCGTGAGTCATGATTTCCCCTTCAGTAACACCTTGATCTTTTCCCTTCTGGATGTCGGAGGCTCCCCTTTGTTTCAGGCCAGAGCCTATTCCGTGGGGGGAGGTTTTGTGCAGTGGGAGGGCAGGTCCCCTCCGTTCCGCCCGGACCCGCCTTATCCCTACCGTAGCGCTGAGGAACTGCGCTGTTTTGCCGACCGGGCGGGACTGACCCTGGCCCAGATCGTGCTGAGCAACGAGATGGCCCTGTCCGGCAGGAGCGCCGCCCAGGTCCGCGAAGAACTGGATTCTGTGCTGGACATCATGCGCAGGTCCGTGCAGCGAGGCATCCGCACTGAAGGGGTTCTGCCCGGCTCTCTGGGAGTTTACCGCAAGGCGGCCCATCTGGCTCGCAAGGCGGACGCCCTGGACGACCCCCTGAACCGCTTTCTTGGCCTGCTCAACGCCTACGCCTTTGCCGTGGCGGAGGAAAACGCCGCCGGCGGCGTTATCGTCACCGCCCCCACCTGCGGGTCCGCGGGAGTAATTCCCGCCATCCTGACCATGATTGAGGGCCACCTGGGACTGGGACCGGAAGCTGTGAGTAGCGGCCTGCTGGCCGCCGCCGCAGTGGGATTTCTGGCCAAGAACAATGCCGGCATAGCCGGAGCCGAAATGGGCTGCCAGGGCGAGGTGGGCGTGGCTGCGGCCATGGCTGCGGCCATGCTGGCCCAAGCCCGGGGATTTCCGCCCCAGATCGTGGAAAATGCCGCGGAAATAGCTCTGGAACACCACTTGGGACTGACCTGCGACCCTGTGGGCGGGTATGTCCAGATTCCCTGCATAGAACGTAACGCCATGGGCGCCCTCAAGGCGTATAATGCCTGTCTGGTGGCCGCAACCGAAGATGTCGCCCGCCACCGCGTCAGCCTGGATACGGCTATTCGCGCCATGAGGGAAACCGGCCGCGACATGAGCGCCAAATACAAGGAAACGGCCTTGGGCGGACTTGCTTTGTGTCTGCCGGAGTGCTAGAGCAGTTTAACTTTGAAAAAGTTGGACTGCTCTGCAAGGATTTGTTTGCAAATCCTTGCCGCGAAATGCCTGACGGCGAGCTTTGCTCGCAGTCAGGCAAGTATTTCAAGCGTAAAATGCTCTAGAGCGATTTTATTTTTGACAATGTTTATCTGTTACCGCTCCGGGGGAGAATCGGCAAAGTCCCGGCAGTGCTTGTCCAGGGCTGTTGCCAGGGATGCCCCCAAGGCTTCGCAGGAGGCCAGGACGGAGGCGGTGGGAACAAGGCGGCAACTGAAGGGCGGCTCGGGCAGGGCCATGCCCATGCCGGAGAGGAACTCGCCCAGGATCTTGGGGCTTTCCCCGGACCAGCCGAAGGAGCCGAAGGCGGCTCCTATTTTGTTCTTGGGGCGCAGCCCCTTTAGGTAGGTCAGGACTCCGGCCGTTGAGGGGAGAATGGTGTTGTTGTGGGTGGGGGAGCCAACGGCCAGAAGGCCGCAGTGGGCCAATTCACTCATAACGGCGCTGTGGTGGTTCTGCTTGAGGTGCATGACGGCGGTGTCCACGCCGCCTGCGGCCAAGCCCCGGTATAGGGCATGGGCCAAGCTTTCCGTACTTCGCCACATGGTGTCGTAGATGATAAGGGCGCGTTTTTGCGGCCTTTGCAGGGCGAAGTCGCGATAGGCGGCCAGGGTGGCGGCCACATCTTCTGGAGTGCGGAAGATCAAGCCGTGATCCGGGGCAAGGATGTTTACGGCTATGCCCTGAGCGGCGATCTGGTCCAGAATCTTCAGCACCTGGGGGGAATAGGGCAGGATGATGTTGTGGTAATACTCGGAAAGGGCGCCCCGCAGCAACGAGGGATCTGCCTCATCGGCGAAGCGGGCCGTGGAGGCTATGTTCTGGCCGAAGGCGTCATTGGTGATGAGCAGCTTCTCCTCAGGGATATAGGAGAACATGCTGTCCGGCCAGTGGAGCATGCGGGCTTCAAGGAAGCGGACGTTGCGTCTGCCCAGGGAAAGGGTGTCGCCGGCGGACACGACGCGCACGGGCCAGTCCCGCCGGCCGAAGTGGCCTACCAGAAATTTTTCTCCCTGGGGGGAGCAGAGCAGGGCCTCCGGCCGGCAGGCTTCCATAAGCAGGGGGAGGGAACCGGAATGGTCCAGCTCCAGATGGTTCACAACAATGTAATCCACCTGTTCAGGGGGCAGGATGCGGCTCAGGCTCTCCAGGAGACCTGGTCCGTGGCTTTCTTTCACCGTGTCGAAGAGAGCGTTTTTCCGGTCCTTGATCAGATAGGCGTTGTAGGTGGTGCCGAGGGGGGAACGGGAATAGCCGTGAAAGTCGCGGCTTTCAAAATCAATGCCGCCCACCCAGAAAATGTCGTCCGCAAGGGTCAGGGGCCTCATCATGTTTTCTTTGTCCTTTCAGAGTCGGTTCTAGAGCATTTTACGCTTGAAATGCTTGCTTAACGGCGGGCAAAGCCCGCCTGCAAGCATTTCGCGGCAAGGATTTACAAGCAAATCCTCGCAGATCTGTTAAACTTTTTCAAAGTTGAACAGCTTCACTGATAGCTGCGTTAAAATGTAAAAATTTTCCCGTGAGATCGGCTACGGCGCATCGGCCTTGAGGCCGATGTTCACTGATTTCTGCAGAAATCAGGAATAGCGCGGCACCGTCCTGAGCCAGCCTTCGGGAGCCGGGGCCTTGCCTGTCTGAATGGCGGAGTAGCGCGTATACAGGGCCAGGGAGTGGCGGCCCACGCCGCCGTCGCCAACGGTATAGACGGTGCCGTCCTCCAGACAATAGCGGCCCACCGGGCTGACAACGGCGGCTGTGCCGAAGCCGCCGGCCTCAATAATGTCGCCGGAGGAGATGCCTTTAAGGAAGGGTTCCAGAGGAATATCCTCCTGCCGGGCCTTTATTTCGCCGGCTTCGGCCAGTTCCAGCACGGAGAGGGAGGTGATGGAACGCAGAACGGTATCGCTGAATGTGGGGATGACGAAGGTGCCGTCGGCCAGGACGTGGTAGTGGTTCATGGAACCGGCCTCTTCAATGCGGGTGTTGTCCGTATTGAGGTACAGCACCTGCGAAGCGCCTCTGGAGTGGGCTTCTTCCGCGGCCCGCAGGGAGGCGCCGTAGTTGCCCCCGCACTTGGCCGAGCCGGTGCCGCCGGGAGCGGCCCGGTGGAAGGATTTGTTGATCAGCAGGGTGATGGCCTCTGATATGCCCCGGGCGTAGTAGGGGCCGCTGGGCGAGAGGATGACGCAAAAGACGTATGTAGTACTCGGCCTGACCCCCAGCGCGTCCATGGTGGCGAACATGAAGGGCCGGATATATAATGAGGACTCCGGAATGACGGGACACCAGTCTCGCTCCACATCAATGAGGCGCATTATGGCTTCCATCTGCAGATCCGGAGGTACTGGCGGCATGCACATGATTCTGGCGGAGTGGTTCAGGCGGTCGGCATTGATATCGCCGCGGAAAATGCGGATCTCGCCGTCCTCGTGGCGGAAGGCCTTGATGCCCTCAAAAATTGTCTGGCCGTAGTGCAGACAGACTGCTCCCGGCATGATGGAGAAGGGCTGGTAGGGCAGGATGCAGGCGTTGCGCCAGACGCCGTCGGCGTACTCCATCTGGAACATGTGGTTGGTGCGCAAAAGGCCGAAGCCGAGGTTCACGTCCCGGCCGGGCGGTGATTGGCGCTTGTTCCGGGGAAGAAGGTCATAGGCGATCTGCATGGGGTCTCCTGAGCTTAATACGAAAGTGCGGCGCGCCTGGGAAGGCCCATTATCCTGCCGCCAATATGCCTTTCCCTTGCCCCTTTTGTCGGTCCTTGTCAACAAAAACGGGCGGGCTGGAGCCACATTCCAATCGCCACAAGTACGGATACATTCTGAACCTATCATCCCCAAGAGCGCTTGAGCCAAATGCCGTCCACGAATACATACGGATACTCCGATTCCAGTGGACGATTGCGCCACAATTCAACCCGTTGGAATATCTTCTTGTTTAATTCGCTTATTGTCCCACTTTGGGAGGGTTAAAACCCCCGCCTTTAGGCGGCAGCTTCAGCATTTCTTCTTTGCCTTTGGTTGTGCGCACGGCCTTGGGAACTTGCCGGTGGCACAACCTGGGACAGGGAATAATCGGCGAAGCCGATGTCGCCAGCTTTAGCTGTTACCCGATACCACCGGCTTCAGCCGGTGGAGTATTCATT
>JAISMK010000129.1 GCA_031276785.1 Desulfovibrio sp.
AAAGGAAAAGAAGATGGGCATCCGGGCCTCGGCCACCTGTGAACTGATTTTCCAGGACTGCCGCGTGCCCAGGGAAAACCTGATCGGGCAGGAAGGCAAGGGCTTCGCCCGCGCCATGCAGACCCTGGACGGGGGCCGCATCGGGATTGCCGCCCAGGCTCTGGGCATCGCCCAGGGCGCCTTTGACGAAACCGTGCGCCACGTCAAGGAACGCAAGCAGTTCGGCAAGCCCCTGGCCGCCTTTCAGAACACCCAGTTCCAGCTAGCTGACATGGCGCCGGGTATTGATGCCGCCCGGTTGCTCATCTACAAGGCGGCCTGGGCCAAGGACAACAAGCAGCCCTACTCGGGGCTGGCCGCCAGAGCCAAGCTCTTCGCCTCGGAAACCGCCATGGACGTAACCACCAGATGCGTCCAGCTTCACGGCGGCTATGGATACATGCGGGATTATCCCCTGGAGCGCATGATGCGCGACGCGAAGATCACCGAAATCTACGAAGGCACCAGCGAGGTGCAGCGCATGGTGATCTCCGCCCAGATTCTGAAATAGCGCAAACCCCCGGAAACTACCGCCCCCGGGCGCGGCGGACGCCGCCTTTCCGGGAAGCGCCTTTCGCGGGAAATAGGAGCCGCCGATGAACATCGTTGTTTGCATAAAACAGGTGCCCGACACCACGGAAGTGAAGCTGGACCCGGTAACGGGCACGCTGATCCGCAAAGGGGTGCCGAGCATCATCAACCCGGACGACAAGGCCGCTGTGGAGGCGGCTCTGCGCCTGAAGGACCAGTCCGGGGCCAGGGTGACCGTCCTGAGCATGGGGCCTCCCCAGGCGGATGCGGCCCTGCGCGAGGCCCTGGCCATGGGCGCCGATGAGGCGATCCTGCTGACGGACCGGCTCTTCGGGGGCGCCGACACCTGGGCGACCTCCACCACCATCGCCGCGGCCGTGAGAAAACTGGACTACAATCTGGTTCTCACAGGCCGCCAGGCTATTGACGGCGACACCGCCCAGGTGGGGCCGCAGATGGCCGAACACCTGGGGATTCCCAATATAAGCTATGCCGAGGAGTTGCGCCTGGAGGGCGACAGCGTGGTGGTTTCGCGCCAGTACGAAGACCGCCGCCACATCATCCGGGCCAAAATGCCCTGTCTGGTCACTGTGCTTAGCGAAATGAACGAGCCGCGCTACATGACCCCCGGCGGCATCTACGACGCCCACCGCAAGCAGGAGGTGATCCGCTGGACGCGCGAGGATCTGGAGGTGGACGACGGCAATATCGGCCTGCGCGGCTCACCCACACGGGTGGTCAAGTCCTTCACCAAAGCGCTCAAGGGCAAGGGCACGGTAGTCACTCTGGATGCCAGGGAGTCAGCCGACTGGCTCGTGGACAGGCTGCGGGACAAATTCATCCTGTAGCCGGGCGTCGTTGCGGCAAAATACAAGCAAGAGGGAGAACCATTCATGGATATACAGGGGTATACAGGAGTCTGTGTTTTCATTCAGCAGGTGGACAACCAGATTGCCGGCGTTTCTTACGAACTTCTGGGCAAGGCGCGGGATCTGGCCCAGGCCCTGAACACCGGGGTCTCGGCCGTTCTCCTGGGCAGCGGGCTGAACGGCCTGGAAAAGAATCTGGCCCGCTACGGCGCGGACCGGGTTCTCCTGGGGGATGATCCCGCTCTGGCGGCCTACAGCACAGAGCCGTACACCCAGGCTCTGGCCGAGGCGGTGCGGCTGCTCAAGCCGGCCATTCTGCTCTTCGGCGCCACGGCCATCGGCCGCGATCTGGCCCCCCGCCTGTCGGCCCGCATCCATACCGGCCTGACCGCGGACTGCACCGGCCTGGAGATTGATCCCGCCAGCGGCAATCTGCTGATGACCCGCCCGGCTTTTGGCGGAAACATCATGGCCACCATCCTCTGCGCGGATCACCGCCCCCAGATGGCCACGGTACGCCCCGGAGTCATGAGCCGAATCCCCCCCCGCGAGGATGCCCCCTGCAGGGTGGATCGCCTCTCTCTGCCGGATCTGCGGCTAAATGTCGAGATCCTGAAAGTGATCAAAAAGACGGAGAAGAGGATGGATCTTCAGGAGGCCAAGGTGCTGGTCTCCGGGGGACGCGGCATGGGCTGCCCCGAAAACTTCGCCCTTCTGGAGGAGCTGGCCGAAGTTCTTGGCGGCACTGTAGCCTCCTCCCGAGCGGCGGTGGATTCCGGCTGGGTGGAAAAAGACCGCCAGGTGGGACAGACGGGCAAGACAGTTCGTCCCAACCTCTATATCGCCTGCGGAATTTCCGGAGCCATCCAGCATGTGGCGGGCATGGAGGGATCGGATGTCATTATCGCCATCAACAAGGATCCCGAAGCCCCCATTTTCGAGGTGGCGGACTACGGCGTGGTGGGAGACGCCCTGAAAATCGTCCCCTTGTTCACCAAGGCCGTGCGCCAAGCCCTGTCGGCCAAAAGCGGCTCCTAGAGCCAAACATTTTAACCGATCATGCCGGGTATTACCCGCTAAAACAATACGCCGCAATTGCCGGGAGCATTTTTTTTCAAAAAATGCTCCCGGCCGAAAAAAGGTGAACGGGTGAATTTTTAAGCGCCCGGATTTGTCCAGCAGCGTCTTCATGGCCGAGCGGACGGATAAAACCTGATTGTCCCGCCCCCAGGCCGCGCTTTGCCGGTAGAGGCTTTCCGCCAGCTCCAGGTTTTTTTCGCTCAGCGCCGTTTCGAACACGAACTCATACATGCGCAAATAGAGAATTCGCGCATTACGCACATCGTAGAACACCGGCTTGTCGTCACGGTCGTCCTCAAGCGACACGCTCCAATCGTCTATCGGCACCGGAATATTTTCCGGCAGGGTCAGCGTCTGGAAAGCGCCGTTCATCTCCTCCGCGTTGCGCGCGTTCTGAATCAGCGCTTGCGCCACTTCCACCAGATAGCTCCTCCGCACGGGATCGGGCGACAGAGCCGCGTGAAGCCGATCATACGCGGCCCGCGCTTTATTCGCCTCGCCTTTGTTCTGATACGCGCTAACAAGCGTGTTCGCGGCCTTCCGCTGCAGCCTGCTGACCCGGAACTTCGCGCCATAGTCGGGTTCGCTGGTCGCCGTTCTTTCCCCGGCCGCCGGGTCATCCTTCAACTTAAGCAGTTTTTCGTAGAGCATCGCGGCGTCAGCAAAACGGCCGGCGTACAGCAGGTCTTCAATGAGCGATTCCGTGATCCCGGCCACAACATCGTCCGGGCAGGCCGCTTGCGCCCTGCACAGTTCTAGGCGGCCGTAAAGCGCAAAGGCTTTGGCAAAATCATTCCTGCTCGGGCTTGATTGCACCAGAATCAGCCTGTCCAGAGCCC
>JAISMK010000155.1 GCA_031276785.1 Desulfovibrio sp.
CGACAAAGTAGGCAGATACTACCCGGACGACACGGAGCTGGTACGCAAGGCCTACATCTACGCCGCCGCCGCCCACGCCGGACAGACTCGCCTTTCCGGAGAGCCCTACCTTTCCCACCCCTTGGCCGTGGCCGACACCTTGGCCGATATGCGCCTGGACGGCCCCTCGGTGGCCGCCGGCCTCCTGCATGACACCGTGGAAGACACCAAGGCCACCATTGAGGAAATAGACGAGGCCTTTGGCGAAGATGTGGCCGACATTGTGGATGGCGTGACCAAAATCAGCATGCTGACCTTTGACAGCAAGGAAGAACAGCAGGCGGAAAACATCCGCAAGATGATTCTGGCCATGAACGAAGATATGCGCGTCCTCTTCGTCAAGCTGGCCGACCGCCTGCACAATATGCGCACCTTGGGCTTCCAGAAGCAGGAAAAGCAGCGGGGCATCGCTCAGGAAACCATGGATATATACGCCCCCCTGGCCCATCGCATGGGCCTGCACCGCCAGAAGCTGGAGCTGGAAGATCTCTCCTTCCGCTACATCCAGCCGGACGCATACAACCACATTGCGGAATGGCTGGAAACGCACAAGGCCGATGATGTCCGCTACATGAATTCCGTGGTGGCCCTGCTGGAAAAAATTCTGGTGAACAACGGCATTTCCGCCCACATCAAGGGGCGTATCAAGCATATTTACAGTATCTACCGCAAAATGAACGCCCTGAACATCTCTCTTGATGAAATGCACGACATCATCGCCTTTCGCGCCATCGTGTCCGACGTAAAGGACTGCTACGCCGCTCTGGGCTTCGTCCACGCAACCTGGAAGCCCGTGCCCGGACGTTTCAAAGACTATATTTCCATGCCCAAGGCCAATATGTACCAGAGCCTGCATACCACCGTCATCGGCCCGCGCGGCGAACGCATGGAAGTGCAGATCCGCAGCGAGGAAATGGACCGGCTGGCTGAACTCGGCCTTGCCTCCCATTGGCTGTACAAGGAAGGCTCCCGAGTCAAAGCCAGGGACGTGCGCGAATTCACCTGGCTACGCGAAATGCTCGACTGGCAGAAGATGGAAAGCGACTCCCGCGAATTTCTCCGCTCCCTGCGCTTTGATCTCTTCAAGGATGAAATTTATGTATTCACTCCGCGCGGTGAGGTTAAGGAACTGCCGGAAAACGCCACCTCCGTTGACTTCGCCTACCAAATCCACACCCAGGTGGGCGACCGTTGCGCCGGAGGCAAAATCAACGGCAAGCTCATGCCCTTGTCCACCCCGCTTAAAAGCGGCGATACCGTGGAGATCATCACTGATCCCCATCGCCATCCCAACCGGGACTGGCTGAAATTCGTCAAGACAGCCAAAGCGCGTACCCGCATTCAGCACTTCATCCGTACCGAGGAACGAGACCGCAGCATTTCCCTGGGCAGGGAAATGCTGGAAAAACAGGGCTACCGCCTGGGCATCAATCTGCAAAAAGCCCTCAAGGAGGGTGAGCTGGCCAAGGCCGCCGCGGAACTGAATTTTTCCAGCGTTGACAACTTGATTTCCGCTGTGGGCTATGCCCGGGTCACCCCCCGCAAGGTTCTGGGTTTGCTGACCCCCAAGGCGACCGCCGCCGAATCTCACCCTCCAGCCGCGGAGGGGACCGACGCTAAAAGCGACCGGAGCCCCAAGGCCACGAGCGTCAGCATCCGGGGCGTGGACGACATTCTTGTGCGATTCGCCAAGTGCTGCAATCCCGTGCCCGGCGATCCCATAGTGGGATATATTTCCCGCGGCCGGGGGGTTGCGGTGCATACCGCCCACTGCCCCACCATCAGCCAGATGGAACCGGAACGCCTTCTGCCCGTATACTGGGAGGGAGGCGACCAGGGAGATCCATTCCCGGCCCGCATCCGCCTGCTGTGCCAGAACACCCCGGGAGTCATGGCCAGAATAGCTTCCACTTTGGAGACAGACGGCGTCAATATTGATTCCGGCCAGTTCCGGTCCACAGTTGACGGCAGGTCGGAAATTGAAATGGTCATAGAGGTCGGCGATATTGCTCAGCTCTTCCAGATCATTGAAAAACTCGGCAAACTGGAGCATGTTCTGGAGGTTTCCCGCATGACTTCAGCCGGGGCAACGGAACATTGAAGCCGGTCTCCGGCATCCCGCGCGGCAAGTGACATTGCCGGGCCCGGCCGGTCCGTCTTTGCAAACACCCCCGTTAATGGTAGGTTGCGTAGCCGGGCGTTTTCCGGGGTACCCGCAACGGCCCGACTCAACCCGTTCAATGGAGGCCGCTGTGTTTCTGCTTTTGTGCGCCCTCAGCCTTCTTTGCCTTCTCATACCGGGCCGGTGCTACGCTCAGGAAACCCATGAGGAGGATGCCCGCGCCTCCTCCTGCCTTCGCCTCCTGGCCGCCATTGCCCGCTGCCTGTTCTCCGGCCGGGAAGATCCGGCCGAGGCCGCGGAGAAGGCGCTTTCTCTCCTGCGCGAGGGCGCCCGGGCGGAACGCGCCGACCTCTGGCAAAACAAGGAGAGCGAGGTTGATCCTCTCGCCATCCGCCACGGTTCAGGAACCGCCAGAGCAGTTTCACTGCCCAAGCTCCTGCCCGGCTGGTTCACCGGCCTGTCTGAGGACAGCGTAATCCGTTGCGCGGCCGGCGCCGCGAACAAGACGGAACAGGACTTTCTCGCCGCAGACGGTCTGAGATCCGCTCTGCTGGTTCCCATTCATTTCCAAGGCTGCTTCTGGGGATTTCTGCTCCTCGGCAGCCTGGAGGAAGACGCCCCCTGGGGCAAGGAGGAAGAGGCCCCGCTACGTTGCGCCGGCTTTCTCCTGGCCGCCGCTTTCCGGCAGACCCAGACCCTGAATGCCCTCATTGAGTCAGAGGATCGCTTCAGCGATTTGGTGGCGGCCACAGGAGAAATTATCTGGGAAGTTGATGCGGACGGCCGTTTCACCTGCATTTCAGAGCGTATCCAAGAGATTACTGGCCATGAGCCGGAAGACTTTCTGGGAAAGAGCTGGGAAAACTTCCTGCCTCCGGATCAGAACCATCGACCCACAACCTGCATGTTTGAAGGGAGTTTCGGCTCGGGCAATTTCCGCGCCCTGGAACACTGCGTGCTGAACAAGGCGGGCAAGTTAACCTGGCTGCAGAGTTCGGGCAAGATGCTCCTCGGCCCGGACGGCATCGCAGGGCTCCGGGGGGTCAGCCAGGACATTACCAACGCCAGACTTAACTCCATGGTCCTTACCGCCGCATTGAAAGAGCTTGCCAACACCAATTCCGAATTGCAGACTTCCGTCCGGCGGGCTCAGCTTCTTGCGGAAAAGGCCGAAACGGCCAGCCAGTCCAAGAGTGAATTTATGGCCAACATCAGCCGCGAAATCCGTACTCCCCTCAATTCCGTTCTCGGCCTCACCTACCTCCTGACAAAGACCGCCCCCTCTTCCCAACAGGCCGAATATCTGGGGAAACTCCAAGAAGCCGGTCTGTCCCTGCAGGAAAAAATCAACAGCATGTTTGAATTTTCCAGCCTAGAGTCGCAGAAAGCGCGCATGGCGCACCTACCCTTCCAGATGGACAGCATTTTTGAAAACCTGGCCCGGATTTATGGTCCCAAGGCGGAGGAACGGGGCCTAAGCCTTACCCTTGTCCTGCGCCGCGAGGTTCCCCGCCGCTTCCGGGGCGATGCCGCGCGTCTGGGACAGGTTCTGGGCCACCTTGTGGATAATGCCGTAAAATTTACCCAGAGAGGCGGAGTAGCCCTGCACGTTTACCTGGAACGCCGGGAGGGCAGCCAGGCTCTGCTGCGTTTCCTCATAGTGGATACCGGCATAGGCATTACCCGGGAACAACAAGATAAGCTCTTCCTGTCCCTTGCCCCGGATGAAGCCTCCCCCACCCGCCGGTACGGCGGCCCCGGCCTTGGCCTGACCCTTGCCAAGCGCATTCTGGACATGTCCGGAGGTTCTCTGCAACTGGACAGCTCGCCGGACAAAGGCACCCGCATCACCGTGCGCGCCTCCTTGGAAATTGAGGACGACACCATACCTCAGGATGATTTCCTCTTCCCCGGCGTGAACATTCTGCTCATCATTGAAGAGGATCTGGAACGCAGTTCCCTCATAGCCCTTCTGCAGGACGCGAACTGCGTCGTGCATGATTTCGCCGGCCCGGGCGGCCTTAAGGAAACCGGCAACCGACTGCCTCCCTTGGGAGGCCGGACAGTCTGCATCCTGGACCGCCCCCTGTTCCCCCTGGAGATTCTGGCTCTGCTCCGGGACGCCTGCGGCCTGGAGGGGAAAACCCCCCTCCTGTATATTCTGTCCGGAGAAGACGCGGCGAGCCTTTCCACTTCCCCCGGGCCTGTGTTCGTTCTGCGCCGCCCTCTGACTACCTTTAACGTGCAAAGAGCTCTGGACTCACTCCTGTCCGGAAGGGAGCAGCCTCCGGACGGTCCGGGAGATCCGGCGCGCGGCCGGGAAACGGACCTTTTCCCGGACAGGGGGAATGGCCTCGATCTGGAAGCGGCCCTGCAAAACATGGGCGGAGATCGGGCTTTGCTTGCAGCGGCCCAGACGCGGTTTTACCAGAACCACAGCCAGGCGGAGGCGGAAATCCTGAACCTGCTGGCCGACGACGACCGGGAGGAGGTGGTCAGGCGCCTGCGGGACATTCACCGCCAGGCCGTCGGCCTGGCGGCCAAAAAACTGGTGGAAAATGCCGTCGTCCTGGAGCAGCGTCTCCTGGACGGCCCCATTCAGGATAACGACATCTGCCTGATGGCCTTCCTGACTGAACTCTCCATTGTCATCGTCCAGTTGCGGGATCTCCAGCCCAGCGAAGAATACGCCAAGGACAAGGACAACGGACAGGACATCCTTTCTCTGTGCGCCAACCTGCACACCTTGAACGAACTGATCCGGGACGACGATGCCTTTGCCTGCACCCTTTTCGCCACTCTGACCCCCTCCCTGGAATCCGTGGACATTTACAGGACGCGGGCCGCGGCCAAGGCTCTGGCGGTTTTTGATTTTTCAAGCGCCCTTACCTTCCTTCAGGAAATGGAGAATGCCCTCGCCGCGCGCGAAAAATGACCCCGCGCAAACGGACAAAGGCGCCTGCCCCGTGAGATAAAATGCGGGCTGGGGCCAAGGCACTTTTTGCTTTACTTTGCCTGCTGGGTGTTTTATCTCTTCCCCCTCCGCGCTGACGCTTTCAGCCGGAGCGCTTTGAGGAGGATCGTTTATGGAGCATAAAGACTTGAAGTATTTTCGCAACCTTCTCAACCAAATGCTGGAGGATGCGCTCAAGCAGGGCGAAATGACCATTGAGGACATGACGGATAACAACGAAATTTTCGCTGACCCGGCGGATCGCGCCACTCTGGAGTCGGATCGGGCCTTCACCTTGCGCATCCGGGACCGGGAACGCAAACTGATCAAGAAAATCCGCAGCGCCCTGCAGCGCATGGATGACGGGATTTACGGCATCTGCGAGGAATGCGGCGAGGAAATAGGCGTGCCTCGCCTGAAGGCCCGGCCGGTCACTAAGCTGTGCATCAACTGCAAGAGCAAGCAGGAAGAAGATGAACACCTTCGCGGCGACTGATTTTTTTCCCGGGCGCGGACAAAAAAGGGCAACCTGCGCAGGTTGCCCTTTTTTGTCCGGCCGCGATCCTTACGTTTTGTCCCTGG
>JAISMK010000004.1 GCA_031276785.1 Desulfovibrio sp.
TCCATGCGTTCGCGCCGCGCTGTGGAATCAACGAGTTTACGGACATTGTCCCGCAATTCTTCCGTCATATAGCGGAAAGAACGAGCCAGTTCCCCCACTTCGTCCTGTCGTCGCAAAGGCAGCGCCTTGGCCATGGTTTCGGCCTCCATGGTCAAGATATCCTGTGCCGGGAGTTCGCGCGCGAAATGGGCCAGACGGCGCACGGGGGCGGAGATGCGCAGGGCAAAAAGCAGTCCCAGGATAGTGCCCACAACCATAACCAAAAGAGATATCCACAACTGTCCGGCCACGAGCTGGATGGCCGGCGCTTCCAGTTCATTCAGAGGCGCGGCGAGCACGATATTCCAGTCCAAAGGCCGGAAATAGGCCAACAGGTAGAGTATTTCCCCGGATGAACCGTCTTCCTCCGGCAGCACCATGACTCTGCGGGAAGCTCCGGCAAAGACTCCAGCGGCCAGGGTGGAACGCAGTTTTTCCGGAATGTGTGCCCACGGCGGACCAAGAACGATATTCCCGGTATTGTCCGCCACTGCGGCGAAACCGCTTTGCTGGACATGCACTTCACCCAGCAGGGAGGAAAAGCGTTCCGCCACACGGCGCATCCGTTTTTGTCCGGCTTCTTCCGCTTCTTGCAGGGAACGCGTACACACAAGCAGCATATCCTCCTTGCGCATCAGCCAGGACAGCTCGCCGCCCCGCCCGGCATCGGACTGAAGCCCGAAATCGCCCTCTCTTCCCGGCTGGAGGGCTGCGGCCACAGGCAGAAGGGATTCCGGCAGTAAAGAACCGTCAACGATGCTTTGAGGCAGGGAAAATGGAGAATTGAAGCGGTAAAAGTTGATTTCCATACCGGGATCAGGAAATTGAATAACCCCGGACCGCTCCGGGCCAAACCCGGAAGCGTCCGCCGCCGCCACGCAAGATCGGATCAGGGAAGCCTTGATTTCCTCCACGGCCTCAACCTTGGCCCGCAAGGCTTCGCCGTGCGCGGCGATAAGTTCGTGCTCCAGAAGATAGAGAACATTGTCCAGAGTACGCCGTTGCGTATTGCGCAAAGAAACGATGGTGCCCTTATGGGCGAACCACATAAGACAGGCGGCGGTGAGCAGTACCAGCAGAGCGCAAACGGAGGCCAGACGGACGCCCAGAGACAGGAAAAAAGGCGGCTTCCGTATGGTTGAAGTTATGGGCGCGGCTGAGTTTTTCACCGGCAATTCCTTATATATCAGCTATATCAGCGAGAAAGAGCAATGCTGACGTACAGGCGATTATTCCCTTTCAGGGGCGGCGGCCTGTTGATGCGGGCGTAGGTTACGCTTGCTGCAACCTGCCGCACCAGATGGACTCCCAGACCGCCCACGGGCCTCTCGTCAATGCCGCTTTCCAGATCGGGCATTGCGCTGTCCTCCAGAGGATTGAATGCCGGTCCCCAATCAATGATTTCCAGATGCAAAAAACATTTGTCGGTATTGTCGGAAACCGCTCGGCCGCTTTCCGGGGAAACTCCCTCCCGGAGCGAATTTATGCCCGTATTCACCACAATGCGTCCCGGCCCCTCCCTGTAGGCATACAAACGAATATTGGTCAGCAGTTCTTCCAGCGCCAACCGGATGTGGGAGAGCGCAATATCATTCGCGCCGTGGTCCGCGGCGTGGGAGAGGATCTCCTTCTCCATGCGGCGGATATCATCGGCGGCCGCCATGCACTGAAAACGCGCCACGGGAAATCCTCCGGAGTCAACTCGCGGTCGCGCCGGCTATATCCGAAAAAGTGGGGAATAACCTGTGAAAACCGGCCAAGGTGAAAACTTCCATGACGTTTTGCTGCAGACCGACAAAGCGCAATTCTCCCTGAATGGCCCGAAGCTGTTTGGCCAAAGCCAGCATGCCGCGCAACCCGGCTGAACTGACAAAGGTAAGCTCCGAAAGATCAAGCACGACAAAACGCGCGCCGGATTCAAGGAGCTTGTCCGCTTCGCTTTCAAACGCGGGCGATGTTACGGCGTCCAACTCGCCGGCCAGGGCGAGTACGGTAAAATCGCCGTGTTGGCTCTGTATGATTTTCATAATTTTTGCATGCTCCTTCCTAAAAGCCGCGTCCGTCGTCTGTTCCGTTCTGGCATGATTATGCAAATATTATACCTTATTGGGCAATCAGACCTGGTTCCCGTCCGGAGGTTTTCTGATGAATGCGCCGAGAGCCGCCTCAGGTCTGTTCATATCCGCCCTGTTCTGGTTCGGCGTTTGCGCCGGGGCGCTTGCGCCGCCGGCGGCCGGCGCGGGCGCGTCCGTAAAAATGCCGCGCATATGCTGGCTGGAGGAAATGGGAAATGCGGAACACGCGGCCGGGAGATCTGCCTTTGTCCATGCCCTCGCAAAGCGTCCCCACCGGCCCGAATTGGCCGATTTTTACGGCAGCGCCGTTACTCCTGAAGAAATGCCGGAGGCGGCTCGCCGTCTGTTGCAAGAGGAGCCGGATCTGATCCTGGTTTCGGGCATTCCGGCTTTGCGCGCTCTGGCCGCCGTGAATACCGGAACAATTCCCGTCCTGGCCCTCAGTCCTGACTGCACGGCGGAGGCTTTGCGCGATATGGGCGAAAATGGAGAAATCCCGCCCAATTTTCATCTTTTCCCTCTCGGGTACTGGAGCGCGCGCCTGGACGCCTTGCGCGGCGCGGCGGGATTTACGCGTCCGGGCCTCATTTTGCCCTCCGCCGATGCCGACCGCGGCGTTGATGCCGGGCGGCAAGCCCTGGGGTCTTTGCTCGCGGTCGCATCCAACGGAGTTGGCGGGAGCGGATTTGAGTTTTTTTCTGTGGCGCTCTCCGGCGATCCGGATGCCGTTTCCTGCCGGGAGGCTGTGGATGATCTGTTTTTTGAGGAAATCGACGCCCTGCTGCTGGATGCTTCCGGCTGCTTCGATGCGTGCCGGAATGGTTCCGAAGAACTCTCGCTGTTGCTGCGGCAGCGCGGCATCCTGCCTCTCAGTCTCACCGAGGCGGAAGCTGTCCGCCAGGGAGCGCTTCTGGCTCCATGGCAAGGCGAGGCTGACCGCCTTGGGCGGCTGGAAGCGCTTATGCTTCAACCATATTTCGACACTGGCACTGATTTTGCTTCAGCTTTGTCGAGTTTTCTGCAAGCGGATTCTGAAAGACAGCGTGTTCTGGAACTGATGGCCGGGCAGTCCGCCTATTCCTTGAATATGGATGTTGCGGAAACAATGGGTTTTGAACCGGCGGCGGCCCTGTTGGCGAGGGTCAGGGAATTTTTTGGGAAAAAGGAGAATCCTCTATGTCCACAGTAAATTATACGCGCGGTATAGGCGCGGTTGCCCTGAGTCTTTTTTCTTTGCTGGCCATTGCCGCCCCCGCTTTCTGCGCTGAAAGCGCCGGCAGCGTCATCGCCGCCAGAAAAACCGCCTGGGCCGAGCGCGCCGACACGCAAAGCGTGCTCGCCGGCAAAAACCCGGTCTTTGTGGGCGATACTCTGGCCACGGATGCCGTGGGCAGGCTTCAGGTGCTATTCCGGGATGATTCCGTACTCATGCTGGCGCCGGATTCGCGCTCCACAGTTTCGGAATATGTATATGCGCCGGGGCAGAAAGCCGCTTTCGCCGTCAGCGTGGCCCGGGGGCTTACCCGCCTGATCAGCGGCGGCATGGCTGTGGGAGATCCCACGGCCATCCGCATGGAAACCCCCACCCTGAGCCTGGGCATCAGGGGCACTGACCTCGCGCTGCGGGAAACGGCGGAGGAAACCTCCGTATATCTTACGGAGGGCGGCCCGGTGGAAATACGCGACAAACAGAGCGGAGCCACCTGGCTGCTGGACAAACGCGGCACGGTTATGATTTTCCGCAAGGGCTTTTCCGGCCTGCCGGAAATTATGCCCATGAGCGCGGCTGACTGGACGCTGCTGAGCAGCGTGACCCTACCTGTCTCGGAACAGAGAGGCGCCCCGGTTCGGCTTGCGGCCGCCCTGCCTGAATCCGCAAGAGCGCTGGGAGTGGGGCAGGGTTCCGGTTCTTCCCTGGCCCGGATTCCGGACCCCCTTCCCGCCATCTTCCGCGGAACCTATGCCGGTACGCTCAGCGGCACAGACACCAACACCAATGCCGCCTGGGCCGGTTCTTTCCGCATCGGCCTTGAGGATCTGTCCAATACCCCGGCCATGACTGCGGTGCAGATGGCAGCGGCGGAAATCGGAGGCAGCCGCTATTTCAACGCCGTCAGCAAACCGGACATGTCCGCGCCCCTGGATTCCGGCGGCAATTTCAGCATGGATAGTTATCCTGACGGCATGCTTACGCTTGTCACCAACATCACCAACCCGGACGGCCTGGAGGTGAGGGGCCATACCAACGGCCGGGACATGAGCCTGGATTGGACTTTAGACGCAGTACATGGCAGCGGCCAGGGCGCAAAACAATAATTCCGCCATGAAAAACAACCCGCCGGGCCATATTTTCCTCTTTGCGGCGATCCTTCTGGCCTGCTGCCTGCCGCCGGCGGGCAGCGCAGGGGCCAGGGAAGCGGAGCTTGCCCGGGACGCCGCTTTTACTTCCCTGGCAGAAGGCCTTGCCGCGGCCCGGCAGCGCATGGAAGAGGGCAGGTTCTCCGAGGCCTTCAGAACCTATATCGATTTGCTCAGGGAGTGGCCGGAGGACTTCGCGGTCAACCTGGGTCTGGCCCGGGCAGCGCGGCGGGCGGAGAGGTACAATCATTCCCTCCTGGCTTATGAACGGGTGATCTCCTTTGCGCCTGAAAATGCCGTGCTGCGCCTGGAATATGCCTATCTGCTCCAGTCTCTGGGGCGGGCGGAGCAGGCGGCCGGGCAACTGGCCGAAGCCAGGCGGCTTGACCCGGCCATTGCCAGGGGAGATCTCGGCCGGGCCGTCAGCGCCCTGGACAGCCTTACCGCCACATGGACGGGCAGCGCCCGCCTGGCCGGCGGATTCATCTACGACAGCAACATAACCATGGCCCCTTCCCGCAACTCCGCGCAGGTGGGCGGCTTCAATATTGTTCTTGATTCCCGGAGCACGGCAAAGGAATCTTGGGGGAGTTACCTGCATGCGACAGGAGAGGGCGCCTGGCGTTCTTCTCCGGACTCCTCCTGGTGGCTGGTGGGCGATGCGGCCTGGTATCAGCGCTGGTATGAGGAAACAAGCCCCAGGCGGGATTTGGCTTTCGGCCGCGGCGCCGCCGGCCTGCGTTATCAGGACGACGACTTCCTGGCGGAAATACGGCTGAAGACGGAACTGCTGCTGGAAAACGAAGAACATGCCGTCAGCCTGCGGGGCATGGAAGCCACCCTGATTCGCGCCTTGACTCCGCAATTTCATCTTGTGGGCAGAGGGGGCATCGACCACCGGGACGATCAGGACGTGGACGGCCGGAGCGGAACCTACGCCTGGGCCGGCTCCTATGGCCGCTGGTTTTTGGACGATGCGAAGGGCCACAATATGCTCTTCGGGCTCAAGGGATATACCGCCGCGACCTCTGCGCGCCGTTACGGATTCACCGGGATTGAGCCTTCCGTGAACCTGAACTTGCATCTGCCCTGGCGGTCGGAACTGCTTTTGGGTCTGGCCTGGCATTGTGAAGAGTATAAAGGCCCGGCCACGGTGCTGGACAATCAGGACAGGCTGGATCGCCAGTGGCGGGCCTCCGTATTCGCGCTGAAAAAGCTTGCGGACAACGTGCAGGTTGAAGCCGGCTGGCAGTACAGGGATAACCGGTCAAATTCCGATTTATACAAATACGACCAGCACATGGTTCTTTTGGGACTGGCTTTGGTATTTTGA
>JAISMK010000057.1 GCA_031276785.1 Desulfovibrio sp.
ATACTCTGGGTGCCGGAAACCAGGGCCAGCACAGGGGCGGAGATTTCCTGAGCCAGACGGAAGCCCAGCCAGACAGCTCCCAGAAGAATCAGTATGGTCAGCACTCCCAGGCTGCTGTACAGCATTAGAGTCAGGGGACGCCTAATCTTGCGCAGATTCCGGTATTCTCCGGCCCCTTTGCTTACGCGCTCCAGCTTTTCCTGAAATCCTGGCCCCATGTCTTTGGCCATTACAAAAAAGGCTCCCGGCCGGCCGCGGATTTGGCAAATGACCAGAAGATAATCACTCTTGCCGCCCGTAACGATATCCTGGCGGATCTCCCCGGGGCGGATGCTGTGCCAGTCCAGTTTCCGCGCCGCCAAGCTCCATGCTGTTCCGCTGTCTTCCGCGGCATGCCAGGCCAGCATCCTGCCCCGGCCCTCCTGCTTCTCCTGACTTCCTTCCGACGGAGGCTCGTAGACCCCCATAAGGGCCAAACGATACTCCAGACGTTTGCGTTCCAAAAGAAGATCCATATCCTGACCGCCCCAGACAAGATCCCGTTCGCTAATTTCCGCCTGAAGAGTCCGGGCATGCCGGGCGGCGTCTTCCCTATGGATCTCATAGGCGCTGCGGGCCGCGGCCAGGGCCGTTTCCATGGTATTTTCCACTTCAATTTTAAACCAGAAATCCATGGACATCTGCACATATTTGCTGGCCACCAGGAGCATGAGCAGGCAAGGCAGAAGAGCCATGACCACAAAGGACAGCACCAGGCGCGTCCGCAGGCGGGAACCGATGGCCTGGCGGCGGCGTTCCAGAAGCAGCTTGAAGGCGTTGCGCAGGACCACAACCAGGATGCCGGCCAGGAGGACGACATTAATATTGAACAGCACGACAAAAGCCGTTCCGCTGCCGGAACGGTATTGGTCGAACTGCATATAGATGAGGATCAGGACAACAAAGAAGGCGACGGCGGCAATGAGCAATTCCTTGCGCCGCCGCCGCGGGGTCGTTGCGGGCGAGCCCCGGCCGGAGGCCTCATTATCTCCGCTATTCATAGTGGTAATTCAAGGTAATGGTCTTTTCCGGGGCAACCTCGGAAGACCAGAAAACCAGAGATTTTTCCAGCCAGGGAGGAACCTCTGTATGGCGCAGGTAGAAAGAAACAGTCACAACATAGTCCCTGCCCGGCCCTTCCTTCCGGATCGCCTCCATGTCGCCCGCAGGCAGAGCCATCTGCCGCCAGGAGCCATACAGGAGCCTGGTCAGGTTGCGATCCCTGGTCAGCTCTCCCTTGCCTTCAGCAAGGGGGGACAGAAGGAAATCCCTGGTCAGTTGATCCAGCCGGAGACTGGAGGCATAGGCATGGAAGGCGACTTCCGCGTTCGTCCACCAGGAACGGTGGCGTTCCAGACTGATGGCGGCCGTAAGCTCCAGAACCGCTCCGTCCTTCAGGAGATCATGCAGAACGTTTTCCTCTTCCACAGACAGAGAGGCGCAGAAAAAAAGAGTGTTCTCCCTTTCTTCAAGACGCGGCTCCAGAATGGTCAGGCGGATGGGGGACGCGGCCCGGCAGGGGGAGGGCGGCGCAAGACACAACAGGAGAAAGAGCCAGAGAAGAGCGAGGCTCCCCTTCCCTCCCTTCCAGGCGCTACGTTGGAGGAGGGGCAGGCATTGCGGGCATCCGCTCATTTCAGTTTGCCGAAGGACTCGGACACCAGAGCGGCCAGCAGCGGACCGGTGAAGGCGGGATCAAAGCGGGTTCTGTCCTGGCTGAGTTCCCGCGCGGCTTCCTCCGGTTCTCTGGCCTCCGCGTAAGGCCGCTTCTGGACAATGGCGGAAAAGGCGTCAGCCACGGCCGTCAGGCGTCCGAAGGAGCTGATATCCTTGGTACGCTGAGGGTATCCGGAGCCGTCCAGTCTTTCATGGTGTTCCAGACAGGCCTGCCGCATCCGGTCAAAAGTCTGATCCAGCTTGTGCATAATCTTGTACCCGGCCAGAGGGTGGGTCAGAATCTTTTCCCGTTCCTCAGGTTTTAGAGGGCTGGTTTTGGACAGGATGAAGGGCGGCACCTTGGCCATCCCCACATCTTTGCACAGCAAGGCCTGCCCGGCCTGATCGAAGTCCTTGCGCCGCAGCTCTTCGTTTTTGGGAGAGGAAAAAAGCCACAGGCCGACAATGAAGGAGTTGATGGACTGGCGCGCCAAGGAATGCTCTGCCCGGCGCAGACGCCGGAAAAACAGGCGCAGACGGTGGATGTCCGTCCAGATATATTCCAGAACGACCATGCTGTCGACATACAGGGAGTCAAAGACCGATTTTACCGGCTGGCTGAAAAATTCCTCCAGCCGGCCCTCAAGTCCCTTGAGACAGATATCCGCGACCTCCGCCTCCTTCAGATTCTGATCCACCAGAACCAGATCCAGTTGCTTGACGATATGCTCCGCATAGACGGAGTGATCCTTGCGGGAAACGTAGAGATCGCCCTCAAGGCACAAGGAGCGGAGTTCTTCCACCTGTTCGTTGGAAAGACGATCCCCTTTGCGGGAGTAAGAGACAAGCTGGCCGATGGTGTCCTTGAAGACAAAAAAATCCAGAGGAGGCCTGTACTTGGGAAAGCTGGACAGGATCGCCTCGCTGATCTGGTAATATTCTTCGGAAATATTCTCCGGAACCGGGAGAACTGCCATGCGCGGTTATTTCCTATAGATTTTCACCAGATTGGTGCCGTGAGCGGGAACGCCATCTTTGGGCTGGCCCGCGGTGATTATCGTGTCCGACCCCGCCAGAAAGCGCGGCGAGGAGTCAATATAGCTCTCGGCCCGCTGCAGGTGGCCGGCAATGGATTCGTCCGCCAGGCAGGGCGTGACTCCCCAGGAAAAGTTCAACTGATGCAGAACCTCCTTATCCGGGGTCAGGACAAAAATCGGCTGGCGCGGCCGATAGATGGAAAGACTGCGGGCCGCCTTGCCGGTCATGCTGTGGGCCACAATGGCCGCGGCGTCCACTTTTTCCGCCATGAGACAGGCCGAGTAGGAAAGAAAATCCGGAGTATTGTCAGCCTCGGGCAGGGCAATGAACCGTTTGCGCTCGGCCAGGAGGATTTCGGCCTCCTCGGCTATCTTGCCCATAAAGGCGACAGTTTCCACAGGGAAGTTCCCCATGGCCGTCTCCTCCGAAAGCATCACGCAGTCCGCCCCGTCCAGAACGGCATTGGCCACATCCGTGGTTTCCGCCCGGGTTGGAGCGGGGTTGTTGACCATGGACAGCAGCATTTGCGTAGCCACGATCACCGGCTTGCCGGCAGCGTTGCAGGCCGATATAATCCGTTTCTGCATGGCCGGCAGTTCAGGCAGAGGGCATTCTATGCCCAGATCCCCGCGAGCCACCATGACAACATCCGAGACCTCCAGAATATCGTTCAGCCTGTCCACGGCATTCTGGCGTTCCAGCTTGGCGCAGATGGCCACCTTCCTGCCTGAGGCTTCAATAATCTCGCGGGCATCCAGAATATCTTCCGGCGTCTGCACATAGGACAGGGCCACGGCATCCACGCCCAGGCGCAAGCCGTCCGCAAGATTTTTTCTGTCCACATCCGTCAACGCCGGCAGACGCACTGATTTTCCCGGCAGAGCCAGTCCCTTGCGCGAGGTGACCATACCGTTGTTGTCCGCCTGCACGATAAAGCCGCCCGGTGCCTTGTTCGTGACAAGGAATTGCAGCGTGCCGTCGGCCAGCACCAGCCTGTCGCCCTCCTCCATGCCCTCCAGAATCTCCCGCCTGTCAAAGGGAATATAGAGAATCTCCGCCGCCGCCGCGGGACGTTTAGGCCCCAGAA
>JAISMK010000086.1 GCA_031276785.1 Desulfovibrio sp.
CGATGCTGATACCGCTTTCGGTAGTGTGCAGGATCTTCAGCAAAAAGAAAGACCATGGCATATGGATGTTAGCAACACATTCACACCCCCCGGAGGGAAGCCATGGTCAAGTCAAAGTCTATCCTATCGTTGGCATAGGGAAAAGGTCTTTTGGAACAGGACGGTGATTTTTTGCGGAGTCTGATTCAGGCTGTTAACAAGACGGGATCGGCTTCTTCAGCGCTGCAAGCCCAAGGCATATCGTTCCACCGGGGCATAGTTGTCTGTAAGAGGCGGGCAGTCCCGGGCGGGGAGGCTGCGCCATTCCTTGCGCAAAATAGAGGCGATGGCGGCAGGAACGGAAGAATCGCCTGGGGACGGCAGGTCTCGGGATGATTTAAAGGCAACAAGAATTACGTTTTGGACTTCCGCGCTGTGATAGGGATTTTGGACGGCAAAAATGCGCAGGTCGCTGAAGACTGAGGCAAAAGCATGATAGATGGAGCGGAACAGGCGGCCGTTGTCGCCTTCCAGGGCAGAGATGATGTTCATGAGAACTATGCCGTCGGCACTGAGCAGGGTGTGGATTTTTTGGGCGGCCTCCACCGTGCCCACATGGAAGGGGATGGAGTAAAAGGAGTTGAAGACATCGGCGAAAATAATCTGGTATGTCCCGGCGGAGGCCTCCGCCTGCGCGGATCGGTTCAGAAAGCGCCTTGCGTCCTCGTGAAAGATATGCAGGCGGGGGTCGTCCCTGGGAAGGAAGAAATAGCGTTGGGCCGCCCTGGTCATGCCGGGATCCAGCTCCACCACATCCAGGGAAAAACTGGCCGAACGCAAGCCTGATTTTCCCGCCAACAGCCACTTGGGCAGGGAGTAGCCGCCTCCTCCCAGCATGAGCAGGCGGGAGGCATCGGGGAAGAGATAGGGGCCAAGGGCGTAAAAGCGGGTGTAGTCGAAAATCAGATCTTCAGGCCGGTCCAGATAGCAGCCGGACTGGCAACTGCCCGGATCGGTCAGGAGAAGGCGGGCGGTCCGTAGCTGGTAGGGCCGGGTGAGGATGCGGATGGTGGAATAGGGAGTCTCAATAGTGGCGGACATGCCCGCCCCGGCTTCGGCCAGGCCGGCAAGACGAGTATGGATCCCCAGCGCCGCCAGTAGCAGGGCCAGAAGAGTTCCGGGCAGCAAGGGCTTGGCCTTGACCAGTATGGCGGCCAGGAGCAGGCAGGCTGCCACCGCCAAAGTGATTTCCGTACTGCCGAACCAGGAAATAAGTATAAAGCCGCCCAGAAAGGTTCCCGCGATGCTGCCCACAGTGGCGACTGCATTGAGACTCCCGATGACGGTTCCCGGTGTTTCGCTGCTGGTAATCGCCAGACGCATGATATAGGGGGAAACCATGCCGCAGAGGACCGCCGGCAGGGCGAACAGCAGGAGGGCGGCGCCCACGGCCGCGCCATAAAGAGATACGGGGGCATGGCTTATTTGCCGCAGAAGAACTCCGTGGGCCAGGGCGGTGAAGAGAACGGAGCAGGATGCCGCCAGGAAGATGCCGGCCAGAACGGAACGGGCGCGGTTCAGCCGGCGGTGGTCCGCGATGGTCTTTTCCTTTACCAGAAAAGCGTCCGCCAGTCTGCCGCCAATCCAGTAGCCCAGGCTGAGGCTGGCCAGGATGACGCCGATTAGGCTGGTCCAGACTACCGTGGATGTGCCGAGTTCCGGGGCCAGAAGCCTGGCCCCCACCATTTCCAGCACCATTACGGCCATGCCGTTGAGGAACATGACGAAAGCGAGCATGCGGTATCCATCGGCAATATTTCAGGAAAGATTGCAGTATCTACCATTTTGCCGGCAAGAGCAAGGCAGGGCAAGAGGATTTTTACGAAGGGCGGCCTATTCCCCCGCTACCCCTCCAGATGGCGTGCGAACGGCTAAAGCATAGCGGCAGGACAACGAAAGAATAGTCTATAGCGGACAAGCTGGAAATTTTCTTGTCTTTTGTTGGAAATATGGATCCCCCATTGCCATATTTCTAGATTTTTTTTAAAATGGAGCCCATATCTGGAGCATTTTGTTTTTTAAACGCCACTTTCTGCGCCTGAGCAATTTCAGGATGAAATTGCCCGGGCGGCCGCGCGTGCGGCCGCCCGCCGCGGCAGGGGCAAGCGCAATTTATCTGCGCATTCAAGCGCAGGAGTGGGCTTAGCTTAAAGAAAGCTTGATGCGTAATATCAAAGCATAAATTGCTTTCATGGCAACCGGAGGCATTCAGCACCAGGAGGACAGATGAAGGCAATACGCTTTATTGCGAATCTTCAAAAGGCCGCCGATGTTCTGCTGACCGGAGTTTTGCAGGTATATTTCCCCCCGGCGGCAACCTTGGCTTTGTTCCTGGTCCTTTCCGGTTGTGCCGCTGTAGCGGCGGAGGATCCTGCACGCCGGGCGCACATGGCCTCCTCTGTGTCCGCCCAACCAAGTGCGGCGCGCGCTGTGCCCCCCACGGCGCGTCCGGCGCAGGCTTCTGTCCGACAGACCGCCGCCAAGGGGAAACGGGTGGGCGGTCTGAAGCAGTTTTCCCGTCATGCCGTTTTTATGCGCAGGGCGCCAGTCTCCCTTCCCCCGGCCGTTCTGCATACTGCGTCCCGGCGCGATCCGGCTGTATCCGGGTCCGATGCGGAGAGCGATGAGGGGAAAACCAAAGCCCTGTTCTCCGGCGGGCGCCTGCATATTACCGGCAGTATGCCTTCCCATCCGGAAAGCCGCATGGATGCAGAACGCAGTCCTTTGCCCGGCGGGAGGCATACACTTTCCGTACAGGAATCCGGTGAATCCCCGGAAATGGCCATGTCCCTCAGGCTGAGTCCTCTGGCCACTGCCCGCTTTGCCCTCAACCCCCAAGATGACGCCTCCCCGCTGTATTCCCCCCTTGTGAAGGAAAATGGCCTTGCCGCTACAGGTCTTTATCTGGATTTGGAAATGGAGAAGGGTGTTCAGGTGCAGATAGGCGGCGAAGTGCGCTCCCGATCTTCCGATTCCCTGCGTTCCACCGGGGAAGAGGATGCCGGCGCTTCCCTCGGCCTGCGCTGGGATTTTTAGGGAAACGCTGATTTATTCCGTTTGGACTGCATTGTTCGTTCTTTTTGCGGAGGGGCAGGACGGAAGAGTCCAGCCCCTCCGCAAAAAGAACGAGCGCCTTGCCAAACGCAAAACTCAGCGTTTCCGAAATCCATTTAATCAGTGCTTCCTTAGAGCAGTCCAACTTTTCAAAGTTAAACTGCCCTAAGCCACGCCCGTTCAGGTCTGGTGCTGTGACAATCTGGAGGAATTCAGGATTTTTTCCAGAGCATCCCATTTCAGGCATTGTTCCACGGCATCCGCCAGCCGGTCATAGGATTCTTCCCGCATCCGGGCATATCTGCCGGCTGGCGCGGGCAGGGAAGGCAGGTTTTTTCTTCGCCTCAGCGCGTTCAGCAGGGCGCGGGTAAAGGCAAGGTCATCAAAAATGCCATGCAGGTAAGTCCCCACAACCAGACCATCTTCACTCACCATTCCTTCCCGGGCTTTCTCCGGCATTTCACCGGCCTCTCCGCCGTTCCCACCTCCAAGCCGCTCCGCCAGAGTAAGGGCTGAGCCCAAGGGCACACTGCTGCCCATGTGGATTTCGTAGCCGGCAACCTCCATGCCTGCGGCGTCTTCCAGAATGCCCGGTACCGGAAGGATGCGCAATGTAGCTCGCGCAGTGCGTTTGCTCCGGGCAAAGACGGTGCGCATGTCCAGAAAGCCTAGGCCGGCCATTTCCGGCAGAGAGCTTTCACTCTGGTCCGGATCATGCAAGGACCGTCCCATCATCTGGTATCCTCCACAGATGCCCATGACAGGCATCCCCTGCCCGCGCAAGGCCGTGATGGCCTCGGCCAGGCCGGAGTCCTTGAGGAAGCGCAGGTCGGCCATAGTGCTCTTGGAGCCGGGAAGGATGACCAGATCCGGACGGCCAAGAGCGGCGGCGCTGCTGACATAGCGCAGGACGACATCCTCCTGGGCGTCAAGAGGGTTGAAGTCGGTAAAATTGGAGATCCTGGGCAGACGCGGAATCGCTATATCCACACAGCCCCCAGAGACATTCCCCCGTACCCCTCCCCGGGCGGAGAGGCGGTCAGTCAGGCTGTCCTCTTCGTCCAGACGGACAGGAAGAAACGGGATGACTCCCAGGAAGGGTATGCCCAACAGGTTCTCCATGCGGTGAAGGCCAGGCTCCAGAATGGCTCTGTCTCCACGGAATTTGTTGATGATCAGCCCCTGTATCCGGGCGCGGTCCTCTTCCTCCAGCAGTTGGACCGTACCGTACAGGGCGGCGAACACTCCGCCCCGGTCAATGTCTCCCACCAGGATCACCGGAGAGTCTGCCAGGGCGGCCACTCCCATATTTGCCAGATCATTCTCGCGCAGATTGATTTCCGCCGGGCTGCCCGCCCCTTCAATGAGAATAAGGTCATGGGCGGCGGCCAGTTGCGCCAGAGCGGAGGCGACTTCCGGGCGCAGACTGCTGCGGAAATGGTAGTATTCTCTGGCTGTCAGGTTTGCGCGGGGGCGGCCGTTAACTATGATCTGGCTGCGTTGCTCGGTCTCCGGCTTGAGCAGAATGGGGTTCATGAGGCGGGAAGGGGACAGACCGGCCGCCTCGGCCTGAATGGCCTGAGCCCTGCCAATTTCCAGGCCTTCCTCCGTGATGAAAGAATTTAAGGACATGTTCTGAGCTTTGAAGGGCGCCACCCGGACTCCCCTGCGGCGGTAAACGCGGCACAGAGCGGTGACCAGCAGACTTTTGCCGGCGGAGGAGGCTGTGCCTTGGATCATCAGCCGTGCGGCTGTCATGGAATACCTCCGGGCGCTTTCTTCTCTGGCCCTGCCGCGGTCCCGGCGCAGATCCGGACAAAGGCCCGGGCCGCTTCCGGGCAGGAGAAGAAGTGCAGGTGCGGATACAGCGCCAGGGTATTTCCCCGGGCCAGGCCGCCTGACCGGATGGAGCCGTCAGGCTTGCGGGCGGTGTACACGGGAGACAAAACAGGTGTGATCCGGCCTGTAGGATCCGCACCGCCGACGCGGAATCCGTCCGGAGGGGCGCTGATCTCTTCCAACAGGGAATAGTGAAATTCATGCGCTCGGAAGCATGTGCCTTTCGGACCGAGGAGAGTATCCCGGAGCAGGGTGAGCGTGGCATAGCCAAAGCTCTGGAGGCGTGCAGTCATCCTGGCATGATAGGGGAAAAAGCCGACCAGAGGAAAGGTTGTCGGCTTGCCGCATTCCCTTTCCCTGCCTGCAGACGCGGGCTTGGCGGCAATGGACCGGGTCAGGTAGAGGAGACCGCCGCATTCGGCATAACAGGGCAGACCGGCTTGCAGGGAGGAGGCCATTGCGGACAGCATGGAGGCATTGCGCGCCAGGGCGGGGGCGAAAATTTCAGGAAAGCCTCCGCCCAGATAGAGGCCATGCAGATCCGGGGGCAGATGGGCGTCCGCCAGGGGGCTGAAGGGGACAAGGGTCGCGCCCAGATCCGCAAGCAGTTCCAGATTGTCCTGGTAGTAAAAGGAAAAGGCGGCGTCCCGGGCAAGGCCGATGCGCACAGGCCGGACGGAGGCGGGAAAAGTGCGCCTGTTCCTGGTGTCCTCCGGCGGCGGGGCCAGTGGAGGGGCGCTACGGGCGAGGTGGAGCAGAGCGGGCAAATCCAGAAATCGCCCGGCTGCCTCGGCCAGGGCCTGAATTCTGAGGTCCAGGTCTGGAATTTCCTGGGCCGGCACCAGGCCCAGGTGGCGGCTTTTCAAGGAAAAATCCGTCCGCGCGGGCAAAAAGCCCAGGCAGGGTATGCCGCAAGCGCGTTCTATGGATATTTTGAGGCGGCTATAGTGTTTTTCTCCGGAGACTCTGTTGAGGATGACGCCAGACAGGCGCGTTTCCGGCTGAAAGCTGTCATAGCCCCGGACGAGGGCGGCGAGGCTGTGGGAAAATCCTCCGGCGTCCACCACCAGGACAATAGGAGCATCCAGTATCCGGGCCACCTGGGAGGTGCTGCCCTCTTGCCCGTCTCCAGCGCCGTCAAACAGACCCATGACCCCTTCAATGACCGCCAGTCCGTCTTCCTGAGCGGTACGGCAAAAGAGGCGCCGCAGGGCCGGTTCCGGCAGAAGCCAGCCGTCCAGGTTGCGGCAGGGACGTCCCGCGATATGAGCATGAAAGGCCGGATCAATATAGTCTGGTCCGACTTTATAGGGGAAAACAGCCGTTCCTTGCCGGGACAAGGCGGCCATAAGGGCGGCCGTCAGAGAGGTTTTGCCCGCTCCGCTGTGCGTTCCGGCCAGAACCAGCCTGGGCAGACACAAAAAAGGTCCTTCTGCGGGTGGCATTGGCGTTTCCCTTTGAAGCAAGTTCAGAGTGAAATTGCTCCAACGCAGGATCGTCAACTGAAAAGCGTGGTTGCCGGCTGACTTATGCCTATTCGAGGCGCATAGGCCGATGTTTACTGATTTCTGCGCAAATCAGTAAAGCATGTCGCCGGTCAGCAACGGGTGCCTGGCGGCAGAGACTTCATCCAAGCGGCGCACTTTGGTAGCCGTTGGCGCCTGCAGCAGGAGATCTGGATTTTCCTCAGCCTCGCGTGCCACCTGGCGCATGGCGGCAATGAAGGCGTCCAGCTCTTCCCGTGATTCGCTTTCCGTAGGTTCAATCATGATCGCTCCGTTGACCACCAGGGGAAAATAGATGGTGGGGGGATGAAAGCCCAGATCAATGAGACGTTTGGCGATATCCAAAGTGTTGACGCCCACGGCTTTCTGCCTGCCGTCGGTGAAGACGCATTCATGCATGCAGGGCCGATCAAAGGGCAGTTCATAGAGATCTTTAAGGCTTTCCTTGATATAATTGGCGTTAAGCACAGCAAGGGCGCTGGCCTTTTTCAGTTCCGGCCCCAGGGAGAGGATGTAGGCATAGGCCCGGACCAGCACCCGGAACTGGCCGTAAAATCCGTGTATACGGCCGATGGACAGGGGCAGATCGTGGTTCCAGCCATAACCGTTCTCGTTTTTGACTACACGCGGGCCAGGCAGGTAGGGAGCAAGAGTCCGGCTCACCACCACCGGACCCGCCCCCGGACCGCCGCCTCCATGTGGAGTGGACAGGGTTTTGTGGGTATTGATGTGCACCACGTCCACGCCTATGCGTCCCAGGTCCGCGTAACCCATGATGGCGTTCAGGTTGGCGCCGTCGGCATAGACAAGCCCGCCTCTGTCGTGGACAAGGGAGATCACATCGGCCAGGTCGGACTCAAACAACCCCAGGGTGTTGGGGTTTGTCACCATGAGTCCTGCCACCTCGTCAGTCAGGAGCGATCTGACAGTGGCCGCTTCCATGTATCCTCCAGGACCCAGAGGAATCTTGACCTCCTCAAAACCGCACATGGCGGCGGAAGCAGGGTTGGTGCCGTGAGACGTGTCCGGAATGAGGATTTTTGTCCGTCCGCTGCCGGCGTTGCGGTGGTAAGCCGCGATCATAAGCATGCCGCACAGCTCGCCGTGGGCTCCCGCTCCGGGTTGCAGGCTGGCGGCGGCAAGGCCTGTGATCTCCGCCAGATACTCTTCCAGGGCATGCATCAGTCGCAATTCACCTTGGACGGCCTCGTCCGGCAGAAGCGGGTGAGCCCTGGCGAATCCCGGCAGGGCGGCCAGGATTTCGTTAATTTTTGGATTGTATTTCATGGTGCAACTGCCCAGGGGATACATGCCCGTATCCAGACCGAAATTCCAGGTGGACAGCCGGGTATAGTGTCTGGCGACCTCCTGCTCAGACAAATTCGGCCAGTCTGGGCCAGGACCGGCAAGATCATCGGGCAGGGAGGCTGAGGGGACGCCGGATTCCGGAATGCTCATCGCGCTTCGCCCGGGTTTGCCTTTTTCCCAGAGCAGGCCCTCCCGAAGGACAAGGCCGCGGGTTCCTGCCGGAACAAAGGAAGATTCGTTCATTAGGTCACCTCGCGCAGCAGAGCGTCGATATCTGCTTTTGTCCTTGTTTCAGTGACGCCGAACAGCCAGGCGTCCTTAAGTTCTGGCAGATCGGGATACCAGGAGGCCAGAGGGAATCCGGCCAGGATCCGCTTACGGCAAAGGCGGCGGTGGACAGCGGCGAAGCCGGCCGGAGCCTTCAGGACAAATTCGTTGAAGGTGGGGGCGGAGAACAGAGGGGCGAAACCGGCGCGGATCAAGCCCGCTTTGAGATATTCGGCCCGATCCAGGTTTACCCGGGCCATCTTCCGGAACCCGTCTCCGCCGATGGCCGCCATGAAGATGCCCGCCGTCAGGGCGCAATGCCCGGCGTTGGAACAGATGTTGCTGACAGCCTTGCTGCGCCGGATGTGCTGCTCCCGAGTGGACAGGGTAAGGACGAATGCCTGGTTCCCTTCCAGATCCGTGGTCCGGCCAACCAGCCTGCCTGGAATCTGGCGCATGTATTCCCTGGCGCAGGACATCAGGCCCAGAGTGGGACCGCCAAAGCCCTGGGGCAAACCCAGGCTTTGGGCCTCACCGCAGACGATGTCCGCGCCGAGGCTCCCGGGAGTTTTGCTCAGGCCGAGGGCAAAGGGTTCTGTGAAGGAGGAAATCAGGAGTCCCCCGGCGGTGTGAATGGCTTTGGCCGAGGCCGGCAGGTTCTCGAATACGCCGAAGATGTTGGGAGACTGAATCAGCATGGCGGCAGGGGCGCAGGAGGCGGGCATAGAATCCAGAGAGGAAAGGTCGGTGCGGCCGTCCGCCGCCGCAGGCAGGACGACCAGATTAACGTCCCGGCGGGGAGCCAGATAGGTGGCTAGAACTTCGCGCCAGTGCGGATGAATCAGAGAACTGACCACAAGGGTGACGCGCCTGACTATGCGCATGGCCATGAGAGCTGCTTCGGCCAGGGCCGTGGCGCCATCATACATGCTGGCGTTGGTCACTTCAAGGCCTACCAGACGGCTGATCAGAGTTTGAAATTCAAAAACGGCCTGGAGGGTGCCCTGGCTCATCTCCGGCTGGTACGGGGTGTAGGAGGTCAGAAATTCACTCCGCCCGGCAAGGTAGGGAACCAGAGCCGGAATATGGTGTTCCTGGGATCCGGCGCCTAGGAAAACCCGCCAGTCGCCTCCTCCCTGAGCGGCTAGTTCCTCCAGATGGCTGGTCAGTTCCCATTCCGTCAGGGGAGGGGGGAGGAGCAAAGGGGTTTGCCTGCGGCAGGCAGGGGGAATGGCGGCAAAAAGGTCGTCAAGTTCCCGCGCCCCCACCGCTTGCAGCATATCTTCGATGTCTTCCGTGGTGTGAGGCAGGTAACGCATGATCAGTGCCCCGCCGTCTCAATAAATTGCCGGTAGGCCAGGGCATCCATGAGATCCTCCAGCTCCTCCGTGTTGTCGGGCTTTAGTTCAATAACCCAGCCTCTACCGTAAGGATCGGCATTGGGCAGGCCGGGATCTTCAGCCAGTTCCTCATTTACAGCCGTCACCACCCCTCTTGCCGGGCAGAACAAGGGACTGACGGATTTCGTGGATTCTAGGGCGCCGAACTCTTCGCCTCTGGCCAGCCGCCTCCCCACTTCCGGCAGCTCCACATAGGTCAGATCGCCCAACTGGTCTTGAGCAAAGTCGGAAATGCCCACACGGTGCGGGGGATGTATGCTGATCCATTCATGCTCCGTGTGATATCGCAGGGTGTCAGGAAAAGAAAAATTTTTTTGATCTGCCATGAGGAAGCTCCTTTTTCCGGCGAGAGAGTGGTTAGTGTAAGGCCTGACGGGCTGTCCGGTGAGGGCGTATGTCAGAGCTGATTTCCACGGAAATTTCCCGGCGGGAGTCTTTAAGGCTGATCATGGTTCCTGGCGGCAGGGGGCGCCGAATCTTGACGAAACCACAGACAAGACCTCGAGGACGCCAGCCTTCAGGAAGTTTCGGGGAAGCCAACCCCACGACCTTGCCGTCCACCCGGCCGATGCCCATGTCCGCCACCGCCGTCAACACGCAACCCACGTCAGCGCCTTCATGAAAAACCCTGGCCCCGCGCGTTTCCACCTTACGAGGATCAAAGCCCACAAAAGGCAGAGTGTGATCGGCCGTGGCCGGATCCAGAGCCGCGCGGCCCATAAAGTCCTTGGTAAAGGCCCCGGTCGAGTCCAGAGGCAGGGCAAAGGTCCAAGGGGTATTGGTGAAGGGCCAGGGGCCTATATCCTGGTGGCTCAAAGGCAGCACCGCGCCGGTTCGCAGCGAATCGCGCGCGGCCAGGCCGCAGGGAATAAGACCGCCGCCTTCCAGCAGCTTTTCCCACAGGAGAAGTACCCGATCCGCCGGCAGGAAGATTTCAAAACCCTGTTCTCCGGTGTAGCCTGTGCGGGACAGCAACAGAGGAGTGCCGTCCGTCAGGCGCACGGCGGAAGAAGCGAAATCAAAATCTCCCCGGAAGCTGAAATAGGGGAATCTGGCAAAAAGGTCATCCGCTCCGGCCATATATTGCCTGAGGATTCGGCAGGCCGCCGGCCCCTGAATGTCCAGTTTGGCGCAGCATCCCGTAAGATCGGCGTAGGCGAAGTTTTTTCCTCGCGGCAGTTCCCGCAGGTGGGCGATGACTGTTGCGCTCATGCCGGCGTTGACCACCAGGGCAAAGCGCTTTTCATCCAGAGGGTAGACAATGGTGTCGTCCACGGTATGGCCGCAGGCGTTCAGAAGAATACTGTACCCCGCCTTTCCCGGCGCCAGGGTGGAGATATCCCTGGTCAGGGCGTACTGGAGAAATTCCCGGACGCCTTCTCCCCGGATTACGAAGACCGACATGTGGCTAGTATCGAAAAGGCCGGCGGAGGAGAGAACGGCCAGGTGCTCCTTGACGGCGCCGCTGGGATACCAGAGCGGCATTTCCCAGCCGCCGAAGTCCACCAGCAGGGCGCCAAGGGAGGCGTGGGCGGCGTTGAGGGCTGTTTTGCGCAGGGAGAGCGCATTTTTTTGCTCTTCAGTGGACATAATTTTTCCTTTTCGCCGCAGTCCGGACACGCCTCCGGCGCTCCTCCAAGGCGGCTTCGCCGGGAGCAGCCCGGATCCGGTCAGCTATTTTTACCTCTGGACGATACGCGGGCGAAAGGATAGGGCATCTTCCAGAGCAATTGCCGCCTTCTCTCCGCCGCGCGGGGAAAGGGCGTCTGCCGGAGGATTCCCCCGGCGAGGGAATGTTGCGGTTCCGTAGCCGGTGTTTACGCTTTTAGGGGGTCTGGCAAAAAAAATCAAGGCTGCGCGGTCGGCAGTCCCGCTACGGAGGGTCAAGCGCAATTTATTTGCGCAGTTAAGCGCAGGATTGGGCCTAGTGCCATGTACCACTTAAAACTGCGTTTTAAGTGGTAAGATCGTTGCGCCGAAAAGCGTGGTTTTCGGCTTGCTTCGCCGCCTGCAGCGGCGTGCCGGGCTTAAAGCCCGGCGTTA
>JAISMK010000090.1 GCA_031276785.1 Desulfovibrio sp.
TGGCCCAATTCCGCCTCTGGACCGGGCGGGAACTGCCTTTGGACGAGGCCAGGCGCGTGGTGGAGGAAGCCTTGGCCTGAAGCCCAGGCCGCCTTCCCGGCCAGGCGCGGTCCGGCGCACAGGGCGTCAGATGACTGGCCCCAGCGTATATATATCAACCGAGTGAAAATATTTTATTGTTTCATTTTTCGTCATCTCGCCGCTCAGCACGGCCGCCAGTTTCGCCAAGGCCTCCTCGCCCACCTGCTCGATAGTTTTTTGCCCGTTGATGATGAGTCCCGCGTTTAGATCCATGTCATGGCTCATGCGCTCATAGGTTTCCGGGTTGCCGCAGATCTTTATGACCGGCATGGAAGGGAATCCCTGCGGCGCGCCGCGTCCGGTGGAAAACAGCATGGCCTGGGCGCCGCAGGCTGCCATACCGGTGAGGATTTCCGGCTCACGGCCCGGAGTATCCTTGATCCACAGACCTTTTTGGGTAGTGATCATTTCCGGGTATTCCAGAATGCCCTGAATGGGGCGTGTTCCGGATTTGGCGATGGCTCCCAGGGATTTTTCCTCAATGGAGGAAAGCCCGCCCTCAATGTTGCCCGGCGTCGGCTGGCCCTTGCGCATGTCGCAGCCCAGAGACTTGGCCCGTTTTTCCATGCGTTCCACGATCTCGTAAATCTTCTTTTCAATCTCCCGGTTGGCCGCGCGCCGGGCCAGAATATGCTCCGCGCCGAGGAACTCCGTTGTTTCTCCAAATACCACCGTGGCTCCGGCATCCACCAATCTGTCAGCCACATAGCCGATGACGCAGTTGGAGGCCATGCCGGAAGTCGTATCCGAGGCCCCGCACTTGATGGACATGATGGCCCTGGATATGTCCGCGTCCTCGCGCTGTTCGCCGGATATAGCGATGCACAGCTTTTGAGCCAGATCAATGCCCGCGGCTATGGCCCGGCTTGCCCCGCCCAAATCCTGTATGCGGATGATCTCCACCGGTTTGCCCGTGGCCGCTACAGTCCTGACCAGCGACTCGTGGTCTGTGCCTTCACAACCAATGCTGACCACCAGCACTGCCCCCAGATTGGGACTGCAACCCAGGCCGATGAGGGTTTTGGTCACCTGCTCCAGATCCGGAGGGAGCTGGCAGCATCCCTGGTGGTGAAAAAAGCCGACGCACCCCTGCACTTGGCCGACTATGGCCTGAGCCACATCGTTGGCGCAAATAACACTGGGGATAACCCCCACAAGGTTTCTGGCCCCGACTTTGCCGTCGGCTCTGTAAAAGCCTTTGAATTTCACTCTCCTTCCCCCCGCAGGTCGCCGCGGCCGCGCATGCTGTCCAGATTGTGGACATGAACGTAGCCGCCTTTGTTGATGTCTTTTGTGGCTACGCCGATTTCCTCTCCGTATTTTAAGATCCGCTCTCCGGCGCGGATGGCGCGGACGGCGATCTTGTGGCCGTAGGGAACGGCCTCGCCCACGGCAACGCATTCGACGTTGCCCTTTTGGTCCCGAACCTCTACGATGGTGCCGGATTCTATGCCCTGGGCGAAGATAGTGGCCACGTTGTCGCGATCGTTGACTTTCAGAGCCAGTTTCACCCCTGTTCCTCCCTGATTTCCGCCCTGACGGCCAGCACCGCCGCGCCGTCAGGGATAACGACAAGTTGCGCGTTTTCGCCTTTAATTTCGTAGGCCGCGGACAGGGCCTCCTCCGGGCTGGAGGCCGGGATCATGTTGGCTCTGCGCACCAATTCAGGATCCAGAAAGGTGCTGACCAGGATGATCTTGTGCTTTTTCAGGATGCGCGCATAAATCTGGGCGCACCACTGTTCCGGTATGGTCTCCTTGGGCGGAATTCCTGATAGTTTCGCCTCTATTTCCTCCGCCGTTCCCGCCGTTATGAGCTTTTCGAAATATTCTCCGCCCATGCCGTCGCAGCAGGAGGCGCACATTATTATGACTGCGCCGGGCGCGGCGCAGGCCTCGGCGGTGGAGACGGCCTTGGGCGTCTGGTAGAGGTTCTGATCCAAAGGATAACCGCCGTTGGAAGTAACCACTATGTCCCCCGCAATCCCGGCCGGGCACAGGGAAAGCTCCCGGAGAAAGCCGCAGCCGGCCTCATGCGCGTTTTCAATGTCGCCCGCAAAGGCCGCGATGATTTTCTTGTCCGCGTCCAGGGCCACATTTAAGGTAAATGCGGTGTTAATCTTGCGGGCCGCGACAAGCATGTCCTCGTGGATGGGATTGCCCTTCATGACCCCGGCCACGGCGTACGGATGGGCAATGGCCTTGAAGGAATGATTCTCGTTGACTGTTTCCTGCGAGCAGATGCCGGGCAATATGCTTTTGCGCCCTCCGGAGAAGCCCGCGAAAAAGTGCGGCTCAATAAATCCTTCAGTTAACAAGAGATCACACTGCCTGGCCAGTTTATGTACTCTGAAATCCGCGCCCGAGGGCAGTTTGCAGATGTATACAAAATCTTCAGGCTTGAAGGCATCGTTGACCACGATTTTTTCATTGTTCACGATGGCGTCGCCGAACATGCGCCGCTGCTCTTCCACCGTAGTCGGACGATGCAGGCCGGTGGCGATGAGTATGGTGATGTCCGCCGCGGGGTTGCCGGCTCTGATCTCCGCCAGAAGAGCGGGCAGGGTGATTTTGCTGGGGACGGAGCGCGTGTGGTCGCTTGTGACCAGCACCACCTTGTTTTTGCCCCTGGCCAGTTCGCATAGTCCGGGCGTTCCTATGGGGGCTTCCAAGGCCTCACGCACAATCTGCGCCTCCGGCCTGCCGGGTTTGTAACTGTGAATTTTAGCGGTGATGACCGCCTTCAGATTTTTTTCCTCCAGGCGCAGATCAAGAAAACCTGTATGATAGGGGATAGGAATTACTTTCATAAAATTTATCCCGGCAATCCCGAACTTCAGCCCGGGCAGGAACGGGCATATAGAGCAGTTTAACTTTTAAAAGTTGGACTGCCCTGCAAGGATTCGCAGGTCAATCCTTGCCGACAACTTTTTCAAAGTCAAATTGCCCTGACCGCATTTTTCCTGGTTATGTCTATAAAAGGAACTTATAAAAAAGGCAAAAGGCGTCCTTCTTTGTCAAAACACGGCTTCTGCCCCTTGCGGTCTATTTTGAAATTCCCGCCAGGCAGACTTTCCAGAGCCTTTGCCGTGGCCCAGAAGCGTTCCAGTTTCAGGGTATTTATGATGCGGGCCATGGCCGCGTTGTTTCTATCCGGCAGGCTGTTTAGTATGGTTTCCAGCACTGCCTTGTCGTCCTCCATATACATGGGAATGCGGCACGAGCGGAAATACCCGGAGGTCAGAGAGTTGACGAAGGTGGCCTTGACGTCAATCTTACGCAGCAAGCGCTCGGATATGATATCCATGAATCCGATGCCGGTCGCATTGCCGTGCGAAGCATCAGTTAAATCCAGCGCCGCATGGACCTGATAGTCCGGCACACGCGGTCCGCCATCGCGCCGCCATTTCCCGATGACGTTCAGGTCTGCGCCAGACCCGCTGATGTTCTTGCCGATCTCGTCCAGGATCAGAGCGTCCAGAATAAGAAAAGGTAAACGCGCCAACTTTTTTTTGGCCAAAACCAGCAGTTCCCTGTCCGTACTGACAAAGTCCTCCGGTTTCACCACGCGCAGTTCGCAGATGCGGTCGTAGGCGTTTTCCACCACGGCCACCCCGCAAAGAAAGGGGACAACCTGGATTACGGCTTCGGCGGAAGGCAGCAGAACGCGTGTGATGTCGTGGCGGTGATATTCCAGCGCGCCCGTGTCTTTGGCGCAACCTATGACGATCATTTTGCACAGGCCGGACTGAATATCTCCAGTTAGCACGGTGTGCTCCTTGACCCGGCACACCGGCACAACATAGTCCGCGGCCAGCGCGTCAGAAGAAAAGCGCGCTGTAGGGCCATCCGGAATCTTTTTAATGTCCGTGACCGCCAGGCTTGAGATCACCTCGACGCCCATGCTTGCTTCCGTCACCCCCAAATCGCGCAAAATCCGGATCTGGCCCTCCGGCGTGGCTCCGCCATGGGAACCCATGGCCGGGACAATAAAGGGTTCAAGGCTCAGGGCTTGCAGCGCGTCCAGAGTCGCCCGCACCAGCTTGGGCAGTGAGGCGATCCCCCGTGAACCCACGCATACGGCTACGCTTCCGTTGTTTTTCAAGGATGCGCCGGACGGAAAAAGCGCGCGGAAACCATCCGCCACCGCCTTGCCGGGGTCATCCAGACAGGCCGAATCAAAAGACTGATCCACGCCGAAAAAAAATGGGAGGCAGGCGTTCATGGAACTGTTTTTTTCTTGGCCTGGCGCGCTGAATAGAGCGCTGTGGCTACTGAAAGGACCGCAACGGCCAGAAAGATCAGAGCAATGGGGCGATCCAGATATCCGGCCAGACTGTCGCCGCCCAGAGCATAGCTGCCGCGGAATTCGCTCTCCGCCATTCCGCCCAGAATGAGGCCCAGCACCAGCGGCAACAGAGGGAATCCGGTCCATTTCATGAAGAAACCGAGCAGGCCCATGCCGAAAAAGACCCACACATCCACCATATTGCTGTTCAGGGCGTAGCAGCCCATGACGCAGAGCACGATGATGACCGGGTAGAGGATGGCCTGGGGCACGGCCAGGGCCTTGATCAGCACCCGGATGAAACCCATCTGGATGAGCAGCATATACATGGTGCTGACAAGGTAGGAAACCACCACCACGGCCATGAGGTCGGGGTGATCGCGTATAAGCAGCGGCCCCGGCTGTATGCCGTGAATCATGAAGGCCCCTATCATCATCATGGTGGTGGCGTCACCGGGTATCCCCAAGGTCATGAGCGGGATGAGCGCCCCGCCGACGGAGGCGTTGTTGGCGGTTTCCGAGGCGATGATGCCATTGGGATTCCCCGTGCCGAAGCTTTCAGGGTTCTTGGAGGCATACTTGGCCTGTGAGTAGGCCACGATATTGGAAAGACCCGATCCTGTGCCTGGCAGAATGCCGATGCCGATGCCGATCAGCGCGGACCGGACCATATTCCACAGAGAATTTTTGAAATTTATGGCTACGCGCAGAAATTCCCCCAAGGTGAAGGTTCCGCTCAGAATCTTCACAGGTTTTTTAAGGCTCTGTAAATCGTCCAGAATTTGGGAGACGGCGAACATGCCGATAAGCACGGGCATGACGGAAAAACCCGATTGCAGCCAATTCGTGCCGAAAGTGAATCGCGGCAGGCCGTCCGTTGAGCTTAAACCCACGGTGGAGAGAAAAAGGCCCAGGCAGGCGGAAATGAACCCTTTGACCAGCGCGCCCCGCGCGATGGAGATGATGCAGGTCAGGGTAAAGACTACCAGGGCGAAATACTCGTAAGGGCCGAAGCGCAGGGCAAAGCGCCCCAACGCCGGAGCCAGGGAGATCAGGGCGAAAAAGCCGAGAATGCTGCCGCAGAAGGAGGCGAACACGCCATAGGCCAGAGCCTTGCCCGCCTCCCCCCTCTTGGCCATGGGGTAGGCATCGAAGGTTGTGGCCACTGCGGACGGCGTGCCGGGGATGTTCAAAAGCGTGGCCGAGACCAGTCCTCCGGAAATGGCCCCCAGGTATACGGAAACAAGCAGCGCCAGGCCCAGTTTAGCGTCCATGCCGTAAGTGACGGGCACAAGCAGGGCCACGGCCATGGCGCTGGTCAACCCTGGTATGGCCCCGATTATGAGGCCTCCGAACACCCCCGCCAGCATGATCAGCATGGTCAGCGGATGTAAGACAAACAAGGTTCCGTCCAAATCAAGAAACATGGCCTTATCCTCAGGGTAGGAAAAGGTTGAGCAGATCGGAAAAAATATACTGTAGCCCGAAGGTGATGGCCACGGCGATTATGGCGTATTGGGTGCAGTTTTTGAGTGTGCGCTCTCCCATAAGAAGCATGCTCGGCATCAGGAAAAGGAGGGTGGCGGTCGCGTAGCCCAGTACGGGGATGACCATGATGTAAGCCAAGGTCAGGGCCACAAGGCAGAACCGGTAGAAAAAAGTTTTTTTGTCCAGAGGTTCGGCGGCGGGCCTTGCGGCCTGTTGAAAGCCGATGTTGACCAGAATCAGGAACATAGCGCCCAGAGCCACGCAGATGAGCAGGATGCGGGGAAAAAACGTCGGTCCAAGGGCAAAATCCAGTCCGCTGGATATGGAGTAGCTGCTGCGGTACATAACTCCTGAGAATACCAACAGGAGGATGCCAGCGAAAAAATCCTTTTTATTGCGAATCGCCATGTGCTGTCTCCGCGTGGTTTTCCGGCCATGCCCGCCTGTTTTGCCGGATAAACGGGCAGGCAGGGCCGGAAGACAACGTCTTGCTTTATGGATTTACGTCGCCGTAGGAGAAAGGGCTTTTTACTTGATCAGGTTATACTTCTTGATCAAGGATTCATAGAGAGTGGCGGCCTCGGTCCAGATCTTCACAGTGGACTCCCTGTCCTTGAAATCCGGCGTGAAACTCTGCGCTTCAAGAGCCTTGATGGTTTCCGGGTCTTTCATTACTTTCTGAAAGGCCTCGGCCAGGATCTCCCTGACCTCATCCGGAGTCCCCTTGGTGGTGAACACCGCGCAAAGATAATCGTATGTGACGTTCACGCCCTGTTCGATAAGGGTGGGAACATCTTTGGCGAATTGAGAACGCTGGCTGTTGACCATGGCCACCGGCCTGATATCGCCGGACTTGATATATGGCTCGGCCGCGGCGTAGCTTACACAGGTCACATCGCAATTGCCGCCCAGCATGCTGACCACGCGGGCCTTATCTCCGGGCGAGGGGACCAGGATAACCTTCAGATCGACGCCCAGGCTCTCGGCCATGGCCAGGTAAGCGAAGTGAGAGACTCCGTTCAGGGCGATGGACCAGCGCACTGTGCCCGGCGCCTTCTTGATGGCCTCAAACACGTCCCCGGCATTCTTGAAGGGACTGTCTTTGGGCACAATCATAACCATATCGGAGCGCACCACCGTGCAAACAGGCTCCAGATCATTCCAGCGGAAATCGCTTTTTGTCACAATGGGGGCCACGGCTAGGTTGCCGGGGTGTTCCCAGAGCAGAGTGTAGCCGTCAGGACGGGCGTTGAGTACCTGGCGCGCGCCGTTAAGGCCCAGAGCGCCGGTCAGGTTCGTTATAACCAGAGGCTGGGGCAGATATTTTTTCATTTTGTCGGCCACAATCCGGGCGGAAATATCACTGCTGCCGCCAGGCCCCCAGGGGATGACCACCTGAATGCTTTTTTCCGGATAAGCCGCAAAGGCGGAGGAGGCCATAACCAGAAACGCCAGGGCGGCTACAATAATCTTGCGCATTGTTCTCTCCTTGTTAATTGTAAGCTGTTGCAAAATACAGATCATTTATAAAGCGCAGAATTTTTCCGGAAGCGACCGCCAGAGCAGTTCAACTTTTTCAAAGTCAAACTGCTCTAAAAACACGCTCCCCGCAAATATACCTCCACAACTTCTTCAATGTTCAAAGTTTCTCCCTTGGTCAATTCCCCGCCTGCTATCTTGCACACTTTTTCACACAGAACATTACCTATGTGGCTGATTGGTCTGCGTTCAGTCAATATGCCGGCGGCGGAAAAATCCATGTCCTCTCCGGTATTTTCAAAAGTTCGAGGGTTGCCTGTCATAAAGATCGTTGGGGCCACGACCCCGGCATTGGCCGTAGGCATCATCTGTCCTTTGCCGAAACTTCCGCCGCCCACCTGAAAGATGTTCAGCACGGACCCGGCCGCCGCAAAACCTAAAAACAGAACAGACGAGGACATCCAGGAATCCATGAAGTGCAGGCCCCTGCTTTTGGGACTTTCCGCATAGCGCAAACATTGGCCAAGAGGTCTCCTGCCCGCTTTGGCGATGGCTCCCAGGGATTTTTCCTCCAAGGTGCTGAGGCCGGCGGCAATGTTGGCGGGTATGGGGTTTATGGTCCGGATGTCCTTGCCCAGGGCTTTCGCTTCGTCTTCCACCCGCTGCACGGCGGCGAGAAACTTCGCCGCCTCGCAGGGAGAGGTGAAGCGCTTGCTCAGCAGATGCTCCGCGCCGATAACTTCGGTGGTTTCCGAAAATACGGCCGTGCCTCCGGCGTCCACAACGCTGTCGAAAAGATGCCCGACGGCGGGGTTGCCGGCCATGCCGGAACTGGCGTCGGAATATCCGCATTTGACCGCCAGGAAAAGATCGCCCAAGCCCGCCCGGACCCGCTCCGCCCGGCTGGCCGCAATGAGCAGGTTGCGGGCTTTGCGCACTCCTGCGCCCAAGGCCGCGTCAAAGCCTCCGCATTCATCCATGAACAAAGTTTCCAAGGGTTTGCCGCTTCCAGCGATTTCTCCCACGAAAGCGTCATAAAAGAATTCTTCATGGCTGCCGTCGCGCTTTGCGCCGACCACCAGCACTGCGCCCACATTGGGATTGTTGCCGAGACCCGTAAGGGTGCGGGCAATGGCGGCGCGGTCGTCAGCGCCGCGTCCGTTCTCGTTGGTGGCGACGAAACATTTGGCGCCCTGCACCGACTTGCTGATGAGCGCTCCGAGATTGGCGGCGTTTCGCCCGTTGGCGATGATGAGCGTGTGGTTGCGTATACCGACTCTGCCGTCAGGGCGTTTATATCCGAGAAAATTCATATAATTATCAGCGCGGAATCTCCGTTCTTCAAAGCGGAGAGGAAGCGCCGCCTCCGGGTTGTCTGTTTATCTGGCTGAAGAACAAGCAGGCCATGAACTCGCTGAATTTTCTTATTCAAGGTCGCCGCGCCCGCGTTTGCCCATAATATTATGGACATGCACACATTCTCCCTCATTGATATCTCTGGAAGCGATACCGATTGGTTCCGCATACTTGACGACGTCTTCACCCTTGGGGATTTTCCGCACCGCGATCTTGAATCCGTAAGGCACCTCGGTTTGGCAGGAGACGCTGTGTTCCTTGCCGTCCAATTCGTATATGGCTGTTTGGAGGGGTTTCAAGTCCACAATGGCGTTGCCGACGTTATCCGCCACGTTCATGACGATGACCGAGATCATGCCGCTCCTTTTTTATTTGAGGGCGGGAGGCGCTTCGCGCCGCCCGCCCTCCGGGACAATTTCATTATGAAATTGCCGTGACAAATTCCCTTTCCGGACAAAAGCATAGACGGAAGTCCGGAAAATGTCTATTTGTCGATCCTGGAAAAGACCCGCCGGCGAAAGCGACAGCGGAGCAATTTTTCTTTGAAATTGCTATCAAACAAGCGGACAGGCCGGACAAGAAGCAAACCGCTTATGCCGGTCTGCCGGATTTGGTCGCGTCCGGCACTTCTGCCAGAAGACCGCTGCCTACATCGTATACATACCCGTAAATGGGGATGTTGCGCGGTACCAGCGGATGGCGGCGGAGGCGCCTTACATCGTCAACCACGCTCTTTTCCAGGTTGCTGAAGGCCAAAAAATTGAGGTAGGCGCCTTCGGCGGAACCTCCTTCTTTGCTTGGGTTGAACCATTTTGTCCCGTCAAAAGATGCTGATTCCAGGCTCTCGTCAAGCAAATCAGAAATAATGTCATTATTAAACAGGGTCATGCCGCAATTTGTGTGGTGGATCACAAACCATTCCTGCGTTCCGAGAAGTTTGTGGGAAATGAGCAGAGAGCGAATGGCGTCGTCACTGCTACGTCCTCCGGCGTTTCTGATGACATGGGCATCGCCTTCGGCCAATCCGGCGAACTTCGCCGGGTCCAGACGGGCATCCATGCATGTTAGAACTGCGAACTTCCTGGCCGGCGGCAAGGCCAAGTCTTTTTTGGCTCCAAACCCGGCCGCATACTTGCGATTGGCCTCCAGGACCTCAGTTAGAATTTGGCTCATTTGGGATTCCCTCCTTCTGTATCCAGATGTAAATCTGGATAGTTGTAATTTCCATATTAATATTACCTGTTTTATCATATTTTAGAAAGAACCTCCTGTCAACCCCAATCAGCGTGAGACCACAATTTTTAGAGCAATTTCAGGATGAAATTGCTCAGGCGGCCGCGTGTGCGGACGCCCGCCGCGAAGGCCTAGAGCGGTTTAACTTTGAAAAGTCAAACCGCTCTAATTGCTCTATTGTTTCTTTGCTTTTCCAGACATATCCCGTATAGTGGATCCGCCCGCGTTGCGGCGGCGGCCCCGGCCTCTTGGTCTCTTCCGCCTGCCGCCTGGCGACTATAGAGCAATTTCATTTTGAAATTGCTGTGGAGATCGTGCGCTGGCGCTGGCCTCTGAGGCGTAAGCTCAATTTATTTGTGCCCTTCGAAAAATGCTCTAGCGGAGTGTGCCCATGCGCCCTGTTCTCCCCGCGCCGTTTCCAGGCCGCCTGTTCCGTCCGGCCGTCTGCCTGGCCCTGGCTTTTGTCCTGGCCTGGGAGCCCTGCCGCCCGGCAATGGTCCTGGCGGCCTCTCAGTGGACGGAGGAAAGCCGGGATCCGGGCCTGGCAACGTCTGAAAACGGCTCCGAGAGGGAACCGGCCTCCGGCTGGGAAGGATTTTTCGCCGGCTCCTACCTGGGAGGCATTTTGTTTGGCTACCCGGTCAAAGGACCGGCTCTGCCTGATTTTCTGGCGGCCTGCGCCCTGGGTCTTATGCTGATGCGCGCTCTGCGTTCCGGTCGGCGAAACTCCGGCGGCGGGAGGGAAAAACCCAGGCTCACGCCCCGGGATTTGCGCGGCGACTACCGGACCCTTCAGAATTCTTCCCGGAATTCACTTCCCTCGGATTCCCCGGGGAGCGGCCGGCCCGGAGAGGACGGCCGGGGGGACGGAGAGGAAAGCGCCGGGAGCGGGCTGCGGCCGGATGACTGGATGGGGGGGGGGGATCACAAGGAAATGCAGAAGCGGGCCAGAACGGTCTGGGATGGTCTGCGCAGCGGACGGCAGGATCCCGGGGCCTCCTCCGGGGAGGAAACGGCCGCGGACCTCTCCGGCTCCGGAGTCCCTTCTGGTTCCGTGGACCCGGGCGTTGCTCTGCCGGCGGATTTTGATGCTCAGGACTTTCTGGATGGAGCGCGCCTGCTCTACTCCCGCCTGCAAACATCCTGGGCCGCCAGGAACCTGGAAGATCTCGCCCCCTTCACTACTCCGGAAATGCAGAATATGCTGCGCCGGCAGGCGGAACTGGAGCCCGCGCCCGGCAGCGTGGAGGTTTTGCTAGTAACGGCTGTTCTGACCGGTTTTACCCGCGGGCAGGGGGAAGAGCGGGTGCGGGTGGCCTTCAGCGCCCTTCTCCAGCAAGGCCCGGAGGAGGAAGGCAAAATTACGGTCAACGAAATCTGGGAATTTTTTCGAGGTCCGGCGAGCGGCGGCGGCTGGCGCCTGTCCGGCATAGAGCAGGCGCCTGATTCCCTGGCCCCATGAAACGCGCCGCGGTCTTTATCCGGCGCGGGAAGCCCGGCGGGCGGCCCGTCCTTCCCTTTCCCGATCCCTGCCGGCTGCCGCCGGCCAATAAAAGAAGGCATATTCATTCCCCATGGACAATGACAGCATTTTCGGACTTGCTCCCCGCCTGCGGCGTCCCCCGGCGGCCGGGCGCGATGCCCGTCTGACCATCACCCCTCTGGGGGGGTTCGGCGAGATCGGCATGAACTGCATGATCTGGAGCACCGCCAAAGCCAAGGTCATAGTGGACTGCGGGCTGATGTTCCCCAATGACTCCCACCTGGGGGTGGATGTTGTCATCCCGCGCTTTGAGTGCCTGCAGGGCTGCCGGGACGAGGTTCTGGGCATCGTTCTCACCCACGGACACGAGGATCACATCGGCGCCCTGCCCTGGCTGATGCCGCACCTACGCGTCCCTGTTTACGCCTCGCCCTTCACTCTGGCCCTGGTGGAACACAAGCTGCGCGAACACGGCCTGCTGGACGGCCGCCAACTGGTGCCCGTGAGCCCGGAAAAGCCCGTAACGCTGGGGGATCTGCGGTTTCACTTCTTCCCGGCCTATCACTCCATAATTGACGGCTACTGCCTGGGGGTGGAGACTCCGGCGGGCAGGGTCATCCACACGGGGGACTTCAAGCTGGAAAAAGATCCTCTGGAAGGAGCGGGCACGGATCTTCCGGGGATCAAACATTTTGTGGGCAAAGAAGGGGCCGCCCTGCTGCTGTCCGACTCCACCAATGTGGAGCGGGAGGGATTTTCCCTCACCGAGCGCGATGTCCTGTCCACCTTGCGGCTTTTGTTCAGCGAAGCCAAGGGCCGTATTCTGGTTACCCTGTTCTCCAGCCATATCCAGCGCATTCAGGAGGTTTTCGACTGCGCCCGCGAAACCGGGCGCATTGTGGCCGTGAGCGGCCGCAGCCTGCTCAACAACATAGAAACGGCCCAGCGCCTGGGTCGTCTGCGCCCGCCGGAGCGGCTCTACCTGGATACCGCCGCCATGCCTCAGGTGGCGGACCGCAAACTTGTTCTTCTGGTCACCGGCTCCCAGGGCGAGCCCTTGTCCGCCCTGGCCAGGATCTCCTCCGGAGAGCATAAACACCTGTCCATCCATGAGGAGGACACGGTGATCATGTCTTCCCGGATGATCCCCGGCAATACCTCGGCCGTGAACGGCATGGTCAACAATCTCTTCCGCCTGGGAGCGGAAGTTTACCATGACCGGGATTTGCCGGTGCATGCCTCTGGCCATGCCCAGAGGGGAGAATTGAAAGAGATGCTCCTGGCTGTGCGGCCGCGCCATTTTGTCCCTGTTCACGGGGAATACCGCCACCTGGTCAAGCACAGGCGCCTGGCCGTGGAGTGCGGCGTGGAGGAGGACAATGCCCACATTATTGAAAACGGCCAGCCCTTCACTCTGACCCTTGACGGTTTTTCCCTGGAAGCGCCCATCCCGGCCGAGTCCATTCTGGTGGACGGCAAGGGCGTGGGGGATGTGGGACAGTCTCTGCTGAAGGAGCGCCGCTTGCTGGGCGACGAAGGCATGGTGGTGGTGACCATGGTTTTGGACGAGGAGACCTGGGAAATTTTGCAGGGTCCGGAGATCTTCTCCCGCGGCTTTGTCTTTGAACAACAATACAGCCATATTCTGGAAGATGCCGTGAAGGTGGCCCGGGAAATCGTGGAGACCTCCGTGCCCGGGGATGAAGGCCGGATCAAGGAACGGGTGCGCGTTGCCCTGCGCCGCCTTTTCCGCAGGGTTCTGGACCGTGATCCCGTGCTGCTTCCCATTGTCAACGTTGTCTGAACCTCCAGGGCGATCCCGGATCGCCCGCCGCGGGGCGGAGCCGGGCGCGTCCCGCGGCAATACGCAATGCCTCCGCAGCACAAGCCCGCCGGAAACGCCCTATGCCCCTTCCCTCCGCCAGCCTCCTGCGCCGCAAGCGGCTTATTCTCCCCCTTCTCGCGGCCGCGGGTATTCTTGTCTTTTTTCTCGCCCGGCCCCGGCAGGCCGTTCCGCCTCCGCAGGCTCAGCCCGTGCGGACCGCCGAAGTCGCCCTGATGGATTTCCCCCTGTATTTTTACGGTCTGGGCACAGTGACCCCGGAAAATACCGTCCTGGTCAAAAGCAGGGTGGACGGCGAACTCATCGCCATCCATTTTACCGAGGGCCAGGACGTGGCTGCCGGAGATCTCCTGGCGGAAATCGATCCCCGTCCCTTTGAGGTCCGCCTCAAGGAAACCGAGGGCGCCCTGGCCCGGGATGCCGCCCTGCTCAGGGACGCCCGCCTGGATCTGGAGCGTTACCGGGGGCTGATTCGCAAAGAGGCGGTTTCCGCGCAGCAGCTTCAGGCCCAGGAGTCCCTGGTGGGCCAGTACGAAGGCGCGGTGCGCATGGATGAGGCGGCCATCGCCGATGCGCGCCTCCAGCTTGAATACAGCCGCATAACCGCGCCTGTTTCCGGACGCCTGGGCCTGCGCCAGGCAGATCTCGGCAGCATGATCCGGGCCTCGGACGCCACCGGCCTGGTGGTCATCACCCAGATACGGCCCATGCATGTCATTTTTTCCCTGGTGGAAAAGCAGGTGCCCGAGGTTCTGAGGGCGATGCGCACAGGCCCCCTTCCCGTGGAGGCATGGGATCAGGACAACAAACAACTCCTGGCCTCCGGGACGCTCCTGACTCTGGATAACCGGATTGACAGCGCCACGGGCACTGTCAAGGCCAAGGCCGTCTTTGACAATGCGGGGGAACAGCTTTTTCCCAATCAGTTCGTAAACGTCCGCCTCCTGACGGCCACCCTGGCCGGGACGCCGGCGGTGCCCTCCGCGGCGGTGCAGCGCAACAACGATGGTTTTTTCGTCTATGTCGTCCAGCCCGACAACACGGTGCGGGTGCGACCTGTCCGCACCGGCCGGGCTTCCGCCAGCCACACGGTTATCGCCGAAGGCCTCGCCCCGGGCGAGATCGTGGTCTCCGCCGGGCTGGACCGCCTCCGCGACGGCAGCGCCGTTACGGCGCATTGACAGAGCAATTTCACTTTTATCCGAACACAGGCGGCAGGACATGGAACAGACGATCTATTACCTGGAAGGGGACGGGGTGGGGCCGGAAATCTGGCGGGCGGCCCGGCCGGTGCTGGACGCGGCCGTGGACAAGGCCTACTCCGGGGAGCGGCGCCTTGTCTGGCGGGAAATTCTGGCCGGGGAAAAGGCCTGGAAGGAAACAGGGCAGCTCCTGCCGGAAGAGAGCCTGCTGGCCTTGCGGGGAGCGGCCTACGCCATCAAGGGCCCCCTGGGCACGCCGGTGGGCGCGGGCTTTCGCAGCCTCAACGTTACCCTTCGCCGGACTCTGGATCTGTATGCCTGCATCCGGCCGGTGCGCTATTTTCCGGGCATTTCCTCGCCCCTCAGGCATCCGGAACGGGTGGACATGGTAATCTTTCGGGAAAACACCGAGGATGTCTACATGGGAATTGAATTTCAGAGCCGTTCGGCGGAGGCGCGGCGGCTTATCGCCTTTCTGCGGGATGAACTGGGCGTGGAACTGGCCGAAGCCGCAGGCATCGGCATCAAGCCCATGACCGAGGCCGCTTCCAGGCGCCTGGTGCGCCGGGCTATCCGTTACGCCCTGGCAACGGGACGGCCCAGCGTCACCCTTATGCACAAGGGCAATATCATGAAATTTACCGAAGGGGCCTTCCGCGCCTGGGGCTATGCCGTGGCCCGCGAGGAATTCCCCCATCTCTGCCTGACGGAGGGCGAAGCGCAGGCGGGAAAGGTTCTGGTCCAAGACAGCATCGCCGATGCCCTTTTCCAGTCCGTTCTCCTTTACCCTGAACGCTTCAGCGTCATTGCCGCCCCCAATCTGAACGGAGACTACCTGTCCGATGCCCTGGCCGCCCAAGTGGGAGGGCTGGGCATGGCTCCCGGAGTCAACATGTCCGACAGCTTGGCCTTTTACGAAGCCACCCACGGCACCGCCCCCGACATAGCCGGCAAGGACAGCGCCAACCCGTGCAGCCTGCTTCTTTCCGGGAGCATGATGCTGGAAAACATGGGCTGGACAGAGGCCGCCCGGCGGATAGAAGCCGCCGTGGAAACCGTCATCGCCCAAGGGCGGGTCACTGCGGATCTGGCAGCCCAGATGGAAGGAGCGACTCCGGTGGGCTGCGCGCGCTTCGGAGATCTTTTGGGCGAGGCCCTGCCCTGAGAGCAGTTCAGGAATGAAACGTGTGAACTGCCCGGCAGGGATTGGCGAGCAAATCCCTGCCGCTAAACAGGAACAGGCGGGCTTTGCCGGCCGTAAGCGAACGGTTGCGTTAATTGCTCCAATTCGGATGCCAGATAGAAATTGCCTCCCGCAATTTTTATATATCAGCCGCAACGAGCCTTTTCTCCCTCACGGTCCAAGAAACCTTAGGAGTATGCCATGCTTAAACGCTTACCGCTTTTCTTTGCGCTGGTCGGATTGCTGTCCGCACTTGCAGCCTGCGACCTTTCCAAAGGTCTTGACGCCGCAGGCGACGCTTATAAAAGCGTGACTCTTTCCGATGCGGAAATTCAGCAGCTCGGCCGGGACTCCGCCGCCCAACTGGATGCCCAGAATCCCGTGGCCCAAAAGGGCGATCCCTATGCGCGCCGTCTGAACAAAATTATGGGTAATTTGCGCAAGGAAGACGGTCTGACTTTGAACTTTAAGGTTTATAAGGTCAAGGATGTCAACGCCTTTGCTCTGCCCGACGGTTCGGTGCGCGTCTTTGCCGGCCTTCTGGATCTGATGAAGGACGACAACGAAGTTCTTTTTGTCCTGGGGCATGAAATCGGCCATGTGAAGAACGGCGACAGCAAGGATCGCTTCAAGCTGGTCTATGCCACCTCTGCCGCCCGGAAGAGCGCGGACGCCGCGGGCGGCACGGCCTCGGCCATCTCCAAATCCGCCCTGGCCGACCTGGGCGAGGCATTTATCCACGCCCAATACTCCCAGAAGCAGGAATACGAGGCTGATGCCTACGGCTACCAGATTCTCAAGAAATATAAGAAAAACACCGCCGCCGCCGTTGCCGCTCTGCGCGCCCTGCAAAGCCTGGGCGGCAGCGGGGGAATGCTCTCTTCCCACCCGGATTCCGGCGACCGCGCGGACAGGATTCAGAAGATGATCGACGCGGACAAAAAATAATTCCTATACTTCAACTGTTGGAACAGTTTAGCTTTGAGATGGTTGCAGGCGGGCTTTGCCCGCTTGCAACCATCTCAAAGCGCTGGGAGACGCAATCAGGCGGATATCCGGCGACTTCGCTTTACAGACAGGCGCTTTATGGGCATTTTAACTTTGAAAAAGTTGGACTGCTCTGCAAGGATTTGCTTGTAAATCCTTTATTGAAGCATAAGAACGTTGAGATAAATGGCGCGCTGCTTATACCGACCTTCAAGGCATGTCGCAACAGCGCCTTCTCGGCACATGGCCTCTGTTCCGCGCAGCCATTCCTTTTGCCCGGCCGCGATCTGTGCTTGCATCGCCGGTCTTTTTTGCACCACTCTGGAATAGAGGGTCGATATCGTCACGTCCAGACCCGCAAGCCTGTCGCTGCCGCAGATTGTTTGCTTGATCACCGTATCCGCCCGGGCGCAGTCAAAGGAGGGGGATCCGACCGCATGGGAACCCGGTTCGGGTACTTTCTTTGGCATCACGGTTTTGACCTTTGCCGGGATTTTTTTATCTTTGAGTGACAGGAAAGAGGACGGCGCAAGTTTGCCGTTTGGGTGCAGCCCCGCTGATTCAAACTTTCCGCTCCGGTCCCGGTCGAGGATGGAGTAATCCCATTTGCCGTCCCGATCCATGTCCATGGTGACAGCCTCCGTCACGCCGTCCGCCATTCTGAAGCAGAAACCCGGCAATGCCTGATCGTCCGGATAGTAATAGATGCGCTCGGTATCCGTACTGTCGGCGGTATATACCCGCAGGTACCCGGAATTGGCTTTGTCCCGCCCCTGATAGGTCAGTTCGGGAGATTTGCGCGGTTCGTTTTTGGGACCGCTCTCAGCCCGGTTTTTTTGAGGTTCCCTGCCCGGTTGCGGCTGCGTCTTTACTTGTTCCGGCTGAGCGGGTTTGCAGGTGGGAACCGTATCAAGAAAGCGTAGAATTTCGCTTAACGACACGGCAAAATTCAATCCTTCCGCATCTTTGGTTTTGAAAGAATTGACCCCGACAAGGTGTCCCCGGTCACTGAGCAGGGGACCGCCGGAATTGCCGGGGTTGATGGGCGTTTGCGTCTGGATGACGTCGGCCTTGAACCGTTCGCGCGAACTGGCGCGCCATTCGAAATTTTTCCGCAACTGGCTGATGACCCCTTTGGTATACGTCCAGATGCCTCCCTGTGGATGGCCGATGGCATGCACATCGGCCCCGATTTCCAACTCGCTCAAAGCGCCAAGCGCAACGGGTGTGACATATTTGGGGATGCGTTTAATCCGAACCAGCGCCAGATCCTTGCCGGGAGCCTTTTTTATGACGTCGCCCACCATAAACTCGTCCGGATCGATGGGCGCTCCTTCTTCACGAGGCTTGAACGCCACGACGATTCTGTTGTCACGCGCGACGACGTGCCAGTTGGTCAGGATGTCCGTTTCATTCACGATGGAGCCCGACCCGAAGGAATCTTTTCCGATAAGAAGCACCACACTTGGGGAGACTTTTTTGAACAGCGCGGCGCTGTCGAGTTTTTCCTGACCGTTGGCAACCGTTGCTGCTCCAGCCGATGTGGCTGCGCAACAAATGCAGAAGAGAAGAACACGACAAAAAGTTTTCATGGCAGACCTGTCAGAGAAAATTCCCAGGGCTCGCGCCCACAGTACCGCGATATCTTTCATAGACATTCACATGCACAGTATAAAAACTCGCATCATGTTCATGAAATACACCGCAAACATCATGACCATACAGTAACGCTATTCTTGCAACGCAATACCTACGTGATCATTGCGCGGCAGGTCGCGGGCAGTCCGCTCTGACCAATTCCACGCGCCTGTTCCGTGTTCTTCCTTCCGCAGTTTTATTCTCCGCAACCGGCTTTGTGCCGCCCAAGCCTTCCGTGGTCAGCCTTCCTTCGGCGACGCCAAGATCTTTGAGGGCCATCTCCACGCTCACGGCCCGCTTTTGGGACAGATCCAGATTGTAGGCGGGGTCGCCGGTGGCGTCCGTATGCCCGGCAATGTGCAGGCACCACGCTGGTTCCGCCTGGAGCAGCGCATAAATATTTTTTATCTCTTCCCGGGATTCCGGCAAGATTGTCGCGCTGTTAAATGCAAACTGGATATACACGGTCGCAAAGCCTTTTTCTTCTATTTCCACACGGATGCCTTGGGCCTTGATGGACATCGGCGATACCGCGTCCTGCTTTGCGCCGGTAAACAGGCCAGGCAACACGCCGCCGGATGGTTGCGCCGCGGTTGCCGGGGCGGCCCACGCATCGGCATTCACGCCCATGGGGAAAGACAACAGGCAAAGTACGGCGGCAAAGACCAGCCGCGAGACGAACTGTTTTTGAGAACGCATCACAACCCCACAAGCTTTTTACGCTGTTCTTCCGGCATACTCCCGGCCTGCTTGATCGTCAATTCTTCAATCAACCGCGCTTCATTGCTTTGCGCATACACGGCCAGCCGTTTTCGCGCCGCCTGTTTTTCAGAGTCGCTAGAGCAGTCCAACTTTAAAAGTTAAACTGCTCTAAGCTTTATTTCGGGGACCGGCCTTTTTCCGGCACAGGGCCGAACGGGCGTGGCCTTCCAGTCCTTCCAGGCGGGCCAGGCGGGCCGCCGTTGCGGCGCATTCTTCGGCAAAGGCCGGACTGGCGGCGATGATGGATGTCTTTTTGCAAAAGACCGATACCGACAGAGCCGAGGAAAAACGAGCTGTGCCCATGGTGGGCAGGACGTGGTTGGGGCCGGCGCAGTAGTCGCCCAGAGCCTCAGCGGCGTGGTAGCCCAGAAAGACCGCCCCAGCGTGGCGCACTCCGGGCAGGAGATCCCAGGGCCGGGCTGTCATCAGTTCCAGATGTTCCGGAGCCAGGGCGTTGGCCAGATCCAGGGCGGTCTCCAGTTCCCCGGCCACCAGAATGGCCCCGAAGCGCCGGAGGGATTCGCGGGCGGTTTCCCGCCGGGGCAGCAGGGCGCACTGGCGCAGCAGTTCCCGCCGGACGGCGCGGCCCTGCTCCTCACTCAGGCACAGACAGACCGCGGAGGCCAGGACATCGTGTTCCGCCTGGGCCAGCATGTCGGCAGCCACCCAGGCCGGATTGGCCCCGTCATCCGCCAGGATGCAGATCTCGCTGGGCCCCGCCAGCATGTCTATGCCCACCAGGCCCACCAGCAGGCGTTTGGCCGTAGTGACCAGGATATTGCCCGGGCCGGCGATGACATCCACCGGGCGCAGAGGGCCAGCGCCGTAGGCCAGGGCGGCCACAGACCAAGCTCCCCCGGCGGCGTAGACTTCCGTCAGCCCCAGCAGGTGAGCCGCGGCCAGGACAAGGGCGCCGGGCCGGCCGTCCGGCCCTGGGGGGGAAACCAGGGCGATCTGTCCGACCCCGGCCTCCTGAGCCGGTATGGCGTTCATGAGCAGGCTGGAGAGCAGGGGAGCGGATGCGCCCCGGCCTCCCGGGACATACAGCCCGGCCCGCTCCACCGGCAGAACGGCCTGGCCGAGAATTGTCCCGTCTCCTCTGGCCGTGAACCAGGACCGCTCTCTCTGGTTCTGGTGAAAGGCGCGGATATTGGCCGCCGCCGCAAGAATGGCCTTTCTGTCCCGGCGCGGCAGGGCGCCCGCCGCCCGGGCCAGATCCGAAGGGGAAAGGGCGAATTGCTCCGAGCGAAACTCCGGGGCGTCAAAGCGGCGGGTATAGGCCGCGACGGCCTCAAGGCCGTCGCGGCGCACCGCATCCAGAATGGCCCGGACCTGCTCCTCCGGCGATTCTCCGCCGGCGGCGGGGGGATCCGCGCGATGCGCCAGAGAGTCCAGAAACGGTCGGGCGCTTTCGCGATCGGCCCGGGACATCCAGAAACAGGGCATGGCTCCTCCCCCTCAATTCCACTTTGAAAAATGCTCCGGTTTCCGCTCACGCGCGGCCGCCGGAGCATTTCCATTCTGAAATTGCACTACTGATAACTGCGTTAAAATGTAAACATTTTGCCGTGAGATCGGCCGCGCATCGGCTTTGGGGCCGATGTTTACTGATTTCTGCAGAAATCAGCAAACGATGAACGCTTGAAACCGTTCGCTTACGGCGGGCAAAGCCCGCCCGTCCCTGTTTCCTGGCAAGGATTTGCTTGCAAATTCTTGCAGAGCAGTCCAACTTTTTCAAAGTTAAACTGCTCTGGTTTTATTGGGGAACCACTCTAATACGGATGGGCCGAAGTCAATTGTTCGGGTTGAATCTTGTGGGTGAACAGCGAATACACCCAGGCCTGGTACAGGATGACAACGGGGACGCAGATCACGGCCACCACAAGCATGATGGTCAAAGTCATGGGCGTGGAAGCGGCGGCGGACACGGTAATGCTGGCCGCCTGGCTGATGTTGGAGGGGATCAGGGCGGGGAACATGCCGAACACTCCGAAGAGAGTGACGGCGATGATGAACAGGGCGCTGGCCGCGAAGGAAAAGGCCAGGCAGCCTTTGGACAGAAAGAGCCATTGCCCCAGAAGCCCGGCTACGGCCAGGAGAGGCACGATCAGCAAGGCGGGATGCGCCAGATAGTTGTTGTACAGGGGCGTGTACAGATAGGTCAGGATCAGGAAGAGTACCGTCACCAGGGCCAGCAGAGGCCAGAGACGGGCGGCCATGCCCCTGGCCCTGTCGTGCAGGGGGCCCTCCGTGCGGATGGCCAGCCAGAGTGATCCGTGGAAGGCGAAAATCAGCACGAAGAAGACGCCTCCGGCCAGACCGTAGAGATTGAGCAGGGCCAGGATGTTGCCTGTATAGACGCCGTCTTCCCTGATGGGAATGCCCTGGAAAAGGTTGGCAAAGGCAACGCCCAGCAGCAGGGCCGGCAGAAAATTGCCCAGGAACTGGGCGGCATCCCAGAGCTTCTTCCAGCCCGGAGAGGAGATCTTGTCTCTGAATTCAAAGGACACCGCGCGGAAAATCAGGGCAAAGAGCAGAATGAGCAGGGGCGCGTACAGGGCGCTGAACATAATGGCATAGGCCTTGGGAAAGGCGGCGAAGGTAACGCCGCCGGCGGTGATCAGCCAGACTTCGTTGCCGTCCCAGAAAGGTCCGGCGGCCTGGTAGATGGCGCGGCGATCACCCTCATTTTTGGCCAGTACGGGCAGCAGGGTTCCCATGCCCAGGTCGAAACCGTCCAGAACAAAATAAATGGCCCAGAGCAGCCCCCAGAGAAAGAACCAGATAAGCTGCAGGACTTCGTAGGTGAGTATATCTGACATGGTCAAATCCTTATTGGCAGAAGGTTTTTCACAGTTTATGCCGGACCCTTGATGGCATACTTGCGCAACAGGTAGATGTTTGTCGCGCCCAGCAGACTGTACACCGTGATAAATACTGCCAGGGAAAGCCCCACGGAAGAAGCCGGTACTGCCGAAATACCCTGGGTCGTGGTCATCAGTTTGTATACCAGCCAAGGCTGCCTGCCCACCTCCGCCAGAGTCCATCCGGCCATGAGACAGATGTAGGGAAGCGGGATGTTAAGAAGCAGCAGGCGCGCCAGGAGGGGTTTTTCCGCAATTTTGTCCCGGTGGATGAAGGCCAGAACGGCCAGGATCAGGAATATCCCGGCCAGGAAGACCATGAGCCGAAAGGAAAGAAAGGTGAGGAGCACCGGAGGAATGGCGTTTTCCGGGGTGAGCGGCCGCACCAGAGAGGTGCCGTCCGCCATGGTCACTACCGGCTTTTGCGGGTCATAGCCGGTCCTCTCCTGAAATTCGGCGAAATCCAGCGGCCCCAGCTCGTTGAGCCCTTTCACCTCGGCGGAGAAATCGCCGTAGGCCAGAAAACTCAGCAGCCCGGGAATGGGGAGAGCCTCAACGGCGTTGCTCCGGCTGGCTTCATCCGGCCAGGCCAGGACATACATGGGCGCGGGGGAGGCGGTTTCCCAGAGCCCCTCCATGGCCGCCAGCTTGGTCGGCTGATCCTTGGCCACCATAGTGCCGTGGTGGTGTCCCTGCACCAGCAGCAGCAGAACCATCACCAGGGCGAAGGAAGAAGCCAGTTTGAAGGAGCGGGAAAAAAAGTCCTTTTCATTGCCCCGGAGCAGGTGCCAGGCGGAAACTCCCATGACGAAAAAGCCGCCCAGCAGCCAGGAGCCGAGGATGACATGCAGAAACTGGCTCCAGGCGAAGCCGTTGGTCAACACTTGGACAAAGCCGTCCCAGAACCCGGCGATGACGGCCCGGTTGTTCACGATATCATAGCCCACGGGGTGCTGCATCCAGCCGTTCGCCAGTATAATCCACAGGGCCGAAAGGTTGCCCGCCACGGCCACCGCCCAGATGGAGAACAGATGGACTTTCTTGGAAACCCTGTCCCAGCCGAAATGCCAGACAGCGATGAAGGTGGACTCCAGAAAAAAGGCCAGGGTGGCTTCAATGGCCAGCAGAGAGCCAAAGATATCCCCAACGTACTCGGAATAATGAGACCAGTTGGTCCCGAACTGGAATTCCAGCGTGATTCCCGTCACCACTCCCAGGGTAAAGTTCAGGAGGAAAAGTTTTCCCCAGAACTTGACCATTCTTTTGTACTGCTCATCGCCCGTTCGCACATACTTGGTCTCCATGATGGCCAGCAGCAGCGAAAGGCCCAAGGTAAGCGGCACAAAAATAAAGTGGAAAAAAACGGTTATCGCGAACTGGAGCCGCGACAACATGACCACATCCATAGCATAACCCCTTTTTCTGGGGGGAATCTCCCGGACAACGGCACCGCTGCCCGGAAAAAAGGAGCGTTCCCCGATTTCAATACACCATGTTCCGGCGCACAGACCTGCAGATCCTCCTCTCCTTTTTCCGGCCGGCGCCCCCGTAATGCCTCTCTTCCGGTTCAGAAAGCATCGTACTTCTGCCTTGCGCCGCCGCATGGAGGCCGGCACCAGGCCCCCCATCTTCCCCCTAATAACAGTAATGAGAATTGTTAGTAGATTTATCAAAAGACTTTGGCCCTGGCAACTCCTTCAATTTTTATCTGCCGGCTGCGGCGAAAATGTGATTTCGCCTTGCCTCTCGAAATGCTTCGCATTTCGGTGCTACATCCTGCCCTCGCATTCCAATGCCAGGTCAAAAATTAAAACATTTTCAACCTGGCATTGGAATAATTGCCTGGCCGGAAGTGATCGAAGCCCGCCAGATCTTCCAGGCGGAGCGGCGCGCCGTTGCAGGAAAAAAGGGCATCCGGCCGGACCCGGCCCAGGGCGCGCGCCAGAGGAACATCCCGGCGGATCCGGGGCCAGAGAGAGGGGGGACAGGCGCCGGCCAGGGAGTAATCCTCCCCGCCGGCCAGAACCAGGCTCTCCGGGGCCAGGCCCCAGTCTTCGGCCGCGCGCAGCACGTCGGCGTGGATCTCCCCGCGGGGGATTTCCAGGTCCGCCCCCCGGCCGGCCAGCAGACGGGGCAGGTCGCGGGCCAGGCCGTCGGAGCAGTCCATGAGAGAAAGGGAGGGATCCTGCCCGGCCAGGCGGACCAGAGCCTGTCCTTCGGCCAGCAGCAGGGGCGGCGCCAGGTGGGCGGCGCAGGCCTCCGGGTAGCGGCCAAGAGCCTGGCGCCCGGTCTTTTCCAGAGCCATAAAGCCGACGCGGGCCAGCCCGGCCCGGCCGGCAAGAAAGAGGACATCTCCCGGCCCGGCCCGGCCCCGGGCGGCGAAAGGGGCATCGCCGGCGGCGGGAGCCCCCCAGACTGTCAGGCAAAAACCCAGGCGCGGCCCCCGGGAGAGATCCCCTCCGGTCAGGATTATGCCGCAGGATCGGGATTTTTCGGCCATGCCGGCAAGGCAGCCGGCCAGAGCGGCGCGGGAAAGGATCGGCGGAAGGAAGAGGCCCAGGGAAAAACCCAGAGGCTCCGCCCCCACGGCGGCCAGATCGCTCACCGCCGCCGTCAGGGCCTTGGCGCCGGCCTCGGCCGGGGTGAAGTAGGCGGATCGAAAATGGACATCCTCCAGAAAGGCGTCTGTGGACAGAGCCAGGGCAGGGGAGGAAAGGCGCAGGAAGGCGCAATCGTCGTCACGGGCCAGGGGAAAATGGCCGGAACGCTCCGGGAACAGATCGTTGATCAGGGCCAGGCAATCGTCCTCCGAGGCCGGAGGGGAGGAATCGCGGTACAGGCTGTTCCAGGGATGGGCGGTCACGGCCCCTCCAGCACCAGGAACGGGGCCAGGATGATTTTGAGGCCAAGGCCGGGAAAATTAACCCGGTATCTGTCCGGAGGCAGGAACTGGACGATTTTCCCCCGGCCGAAAACCTTATGGCGGCAGAATCCCAGGCGTTCCGGGGGGACGGCAGGCGCATCCGCCCCGGCCGCCTCCGGCTGGGGGCGGTTTTGCCCCTCCGGCGGGGAGGCGGGCCCGGCTGCTCCGGAGGCCGCGGCCCCCTGGAGGTAGGCGCGCCTGTTGCTGGCCGCAAGACCGCCTCCGGGGATTTCCTGCCACTCGGCGAAGAGGGAGGAGGGCATTTCGCGGATAAAGGGGCTGGGCACGGAGGAAAGGGCGTTGCCGCTCCTGTCGTGCAGGGAAGAGGGCACATAGAGATCCAGAACCTCCCTGGCCCTGGTGCAGGCCACATAGAGCAGGCGGCGTTCCTCTTCGTAATCTTCGGGCCGGACCATGGCATGGCGGGAAGGGAAGCGTTCCTCCACCAGATCAAGAATGAGGACCGCGGACCACTCCAGCCCTTTGGCCGAATGGACGGTGGAGAGGATCAGGCCGTCCTGCCCTTCGTCCGCGCGCAAGGGCTCATCCAGGGAAAGATCGGCCACAAAGAGATCCGTGTCTGCGTAGGCGGCGGCGATGCGCGCAAGCTGTTCCAGGCTCTGAAGTCTGCGGGGATAGTCGTCGGGGTGAATTAACTGCATGCGGGGGGCATAGTAATCAATGACCTGGGAGAACAGGACCGCGGGGGAAGGGGCGTTCCGGCGCAGGTCTTCAATGAAGGCCAGGTTGTCAGAGAGATCCGGGTAGCGGGCCCGGGCCTCGTCCAGGCCGGCCTGGTCGCCGGCCTGCAGGAGCCGGTAGATTTTCAGGCAGGTCTTGGCCCCGATTCCCTTACAGAGCCCGGCCATGCGGGCGAAGGCGGTAAAATCCAGAGGATTTAGGACAAGGCGGACAAAGCTGACGGCATCCTTGATGTGGGCGGCCTCGGCATAGCGAATACCGCCCTGTTTGCGGAAAGGCAGGCCCCATTTGGTCAAATGTATTTCCAGGGCATAGGAGTGGAAGCTGGCCCGGAAGAGCACGGCGATTTCGCCCGGCGGATAAATGCGGGCCAGTTCCGCCAGGCGGGCGGCCACCAGGACCGCCTCGCTGCGGTCGGAGAGGGGATGCACCAGATTGGGCTTCAGGCCGGCCGTGCGCCGGGTATGCAGGCGCTTGGCGAAGCCTTCGGCCGCGGGCTGCAGGAGGGCGTTGGCCACATCCAGAATGGGTTGGACGGAGCGGTAGTTTTCTTCCAGCCGGATCAGCCGGGCTGTGGGAAAAAGATCTGGGAAACGCAGAATATTGCGCACATCGGCTCCCCGGAAGGCGTAAATGGACTGGGCGTCGTCCCCCACCGCCATAATATTGCACGGCGTTTCCCGTTCCGCGAGAGGCGGAGCCCCAGCCATGCCCCCGGCCCGCAGGACTTTCACGGCATCGGGGGAAAGGCCGGCGACCAGGGCGGCCAGACGGGCTTGTACGGGATTGGTGTCCTGGTATTCATCCACCATTATGTGGGAATGGCGGCTCCGGCACCAGGCCAGAACCTCGGGCCGCCCCAGGAGCGTCTCTTCCAGAATAAAGAGCAGGTCGTCATAGTCCAGAAGGTTTTTTTCACGCTTGTAGGCGGCATAGGCGCGGCCCATGCCCTCCATGGCTTCGGTGTGGGGCAGCAGGTGGGAAGCGTCCCGGCTGACGACGGCCTCCAGGGAGATCTCCTTGTTGCGGCTTTTGCTTAGAAGCCCGTGGATGGTCTGGTTCTTGGGAAAGCTGCGGTCTCCCTGACCCGCCTTGAGTTCAGCCCGGCAGTGCTGCAGAGCGGCCAGGGAGTCGGGGATGTCCATGACCGTCAGGCGGCTGGAATACTCCTCGGGCGGGAAAACGCGCAGCACGGAATAGGCGTAGGAGTGAAAGGTGCCGCCCTGGGCGGCGGACAGGCCTCCGTCCGGGAAATTGCCGCCGGCCAGGAGCAGACGGGCCCGGTCCAGCATCTCCGTGGCCGCCTTGCGGGTAAAGGTCAGCAGCAGGATGGAGGAGGCGGGGATACCTGATTCCACCAGACGGGCCAGGCGGTAGACAATGGTGCGGGTCTTGCCGCTGCCAGCTCCGGCAATGACCAGGACAGGACCGTCCAGAGCGGCCGCGGCCTCTTGTTGGGCCGGATTCAGTTCTTTTTCATAGTTGATCATGGAGGAGCCAGGACGATTTTAGAGAAGCCCTGATTAGGGCATTTTTTCGCTTGAAATGCTTGCTTAACGGCGGGCAAAGCCCGCCTGCAGGCATTTCGCGGCAAGGATTTGCGAGCAAATCCTTGCAGAGCGGTCCAACTTTTTCAAAGTTAAACCGCTCCAGACCAATTTCGCTTTGCTACCAAGCCGCATTCAGACCCGTTGAACGCGAGAGGCCGAAATTTTTGGGGAAAAACAGATAGAGTCTGTTTTTTCAAAAATTTGCGGGCTGCCGCGCCTCCTCTTCAGGCAGAGTCTGCTTGGAGCGGATTAGCTGCAGCAGTTTGACGCTCAAGGTTTGCAGGTCGGGCTTGACAAACTGGGCGTCCGCCCCCACGGAAGCGCCCTTGTGTTCCAGAGAATGGGAGATAAGGGAGGAGAACAGAGCCACAGGCAGAAATTTCAAAGCCGGATCCTCCTTGATGTGCCGGCACAGGGTCAGGCCGTCCATGCGCGGCATCTCAATATCGGTGATCACCGCGTGCAGGGCCTGCCTCAGCGGAATTCCGCCCTTCAGGGAGGCATCCCGGATCTCCTGCAGTTTGGTCCAGGCGTCTTCGCCGCTCACCGCCTGGATGACCTGGAACTGCCCGGATTCCTCCAGAAAGCGTCTGACCAGCTCGCGCACGTTTCCGGAATCGTCGGCGTGCAGCACCTTGTACACCTGGCCAGCCTCCATCTCTTCCTCAGGCAGCTTGTGGAAACGGATGGCCAGGGCGGGGTTCAGGTCCGCCACCACGTTTTCCATGTCCAGAATGAAAACCACCCGGCCCTCCAGTCGCACCACGGCCGTGATGGAATTTCGGCTCATGCTCTGGAGGAAGGGGCCGGGTTCCTCGATGGATCCCCAGCTCAGACGGTGGATGCGGGTGACGCCGGAGACCATGAAGCCGGTGACGATGCCGTTGAATTCCGTGACGATGATTTTGGTGTCCTCGGTGGCGGCGGCGCTCTTCTTGCCCAGATAGCGGGCCAGATCCACCAGGGGCACGATCTTCCCATCCCGGTGGGGGAAGGCCCCCAGAACCGAATCGTGCCGCATCTGAGGCATGGCGGTGGTGGGCTGCATGCGGATGATTTCCACAACCTTGGCGACATTGACGCCGTAATGGCCTCTATAGCCGGGTTCATCCAGAAAAAATTCCACTATTTCCAGTTCGTTGGTTCCGGATTCCAGCAGAATGTTGGTCTGCGCCATGTCTCTTCCCCTTGCACCCAGAAATCGTCTGAGCCCGCGTAAGACAATGCTGAAAATGGCCGGCCCTGAAGGCCAGCCGCCCCAGGGGCGGCCGAATGTCTCCCGGCAGGGGAAACATTCAGTATTTTTATTTCTTGTAACCCGGAAGCGCGGCCACGGTCAAATGGCCCTGCCGGTCCCGGCGTCTTTTATTTTGCACGCCGCCCAGGTATGGTGAAGGCATCATTTTCACAGAGGAGACATGGGGATGAAGATCCTGCACACCTCGGACTGGCACCTGGGGCACTCCCTCTGCGGGCGCAGGCGCCACGAGGAGCACGAGGCCTTTCTGCGCCTGCTCCCGGCCGTCCTTAGCGCGGAAGGAGTGGATGCCCTGCTGATTGCCGGCGATATTTTTGACGGCGTCTCCCCCGGCGTCCGCACCCAGGAGATCTACTACCGTTTTTTATGCAGCGTGGCCGGCTCCGGCTGCCGCCATGTGGTGATCATCGCCGGCAACCATGATTCTCCCTCTTTTTTGACCGCCCCCCGGGATCTGTTGCGGAATCTGCATATCCATGTCTTCGGAGCGGCAACGGGCGGGCCGGAGGAGGAAGTGCTGACCCTGAGAGACGCAAGGGGCGCGCCGGAATGCGTGGTCTGCGCCGTTCCTTTCCTGCGCGATCGGGATATCCGGGTGGCGGAGCCGGGAGAAAGCCAGGCCGACAAAGAGGCCAAGCTTCTGCGGGGCATCCGGGGTCGCTACGCCCGCGTGGCCGCTCTGGCGGAGGAGGCGCGCGCCGCCAGCGGCAACCCCGCTCTTCCGGTGCTGGGCATGGGGCATCTGTTCGCCGCCGGAGGGATCAGCGTGGAGGGCGACGGAGTACGCGATCTCTATCTGGGCGGCCTGGTCCGGGTGGAGGCATCCGCCTTTCCCCCAGCCATGGACTATGTGGCTCTGGGGCACCTGCATAAGCCCCAGCGCGTGGGCGGCTCGGACAGGATCCGCTACTGCGGTTCGCCCCTGCCCCTGAGCTTTGGCGAGGCGCGGGAGGAAAAAAGCCTGTGCCTGGTCACCTTTGCCGGCCGCCAGGCCACGGCGCGCGCCCTGCCCCTGCCTGAATTCCGGCGCCTGGAGAGCATCCGCGGGGACTGGACGGCCATTGCCGGACGCTTGAGCGCCCTGGCGGCGGAAGGAGCCGACGCCTGGCTGGAGATCCTCTACGAGGGTGAAGATCTGCTGCCGGATCTGGGCCAGGACCTGCGTAAGGCCGTGCGGAACACGGGCCTGGAGATCCTGCGGGTGAGGAATGCCCGGCTTATGGCCCGCGTCCTGGGCCGGGACAGGGAGGAGGAAGGTCCGGATGCCCTGGATGTGGACGAGGTTTTTGAACGCTGCCTTGCCGCGCACGGAATCCCCGAGGACCAGAGGTATGAGCTGCGGCGCGCCCATGGGGAGATCCTGGCCGATCTGCGCTCGGAGGAAGCGGAGTAGCCATGCGCATTCTGGAGATCCGCCTGAAGAACCTCAACTCGCTCATGGGTGGGTGGAGCATCGATCTGGACCAGCCCGGCTATCTGTCCGAGGGCATCTTTGCCATTACCGGCCCCACGGGATCAGGCAAGACCACCATTCTGGACGCCGTCTGTCTGGCCCTGTACGGGCGCACGCCCCGGATTCCGGGCGTTTCCGCCGGCGGCAATGAGATTATGTCCCGCCTGACGGCCGACTGCCTTGCCGAGGTTGCTTTTGAAGGCCAGGGGGGCCGCGTATTTCGCTGCCACTGGAGTCAGCGCCGGGCCAGAAACCGTCCGGACGGCGCGCTGCAGCCCCCCCGGCGGGAGATTTCTGATGCCGGCACCGGCATCCTACTCGCCACCAGGAAAGAGGAATTTGACGCGGCCGTGGAAAATGCAGCGGGAATGGACTTTGAGCGCTTTACCCGCTCCATGCTTCTGGCCCAGGGGGACTTCGCATCCTTTCTGCGGGCCGGTCCGGATGATCGCGCGCCGCTTCTGGAGCAAATTACCGGCACGGCAATCTACAGCCGTCTATCCATGCGCGCCCACCAGCGACGCAGGGAGGCGGAGGAAAGCCTGAAGGAACTGGCCTCCGGGGAAGGCGCCCTTCCCCTGTCTCCGGAGGAGGAGGATGCGCTGGCGGCCGCTTTGGAGGGGAAAAACGCTCTGGAAAAATCCCTTGCCCGGAAAACCGCCGAGGCGGAGGGCCTGCGTTCCTGGCGGGAGGAAATGGTCCGCCTGGAAGGGGAGAGGAAGAAGATCCTCAGTCTGCAGGAGGAGTTTCGGCTGCGCCGCGCGGCCTTTGCCCCGCAGGAGGAACGGCTGGCCCGCGCGGCTCGCGCTCTGGGCCTGGAGGGCGGGTATTCCGGCCTGATCCGGATGCGGCGGCTGCAGGAGGAGGATCGCGGGCGGCGGCAGATCTGTCTGGAGGAAATGGCCCGCCTGGACGAAGCCCTTCTGCGGGCCGAAGCCGCCCGCAAGGATGCCGCCGCTGCGTTCGCCGCGGCCGGCGCGGCATGTGAGCGGGCCGCTCCGGAACTGCGCCGGGCACGGGAGACGGATCTGCTTCTGGGCGAAAAGCTCCGGTTGCTGGCAGAAGCCCGGGAGGCCGCCGGGACCGCGGAAACCGCCGCAAAAGCCCTGCTGGCCGGACAGGCGGGACTGGCCGCCGCCCTGGCCGGCAAACGGGAGGCCCTGGCGGCTCTTGAGGAGCGTCTGGCCTCCGGTCGGGAGGACGAGACTCTGCCGGAAAGCCTGGCCGGAATCCGGGAACGTTGCGCCACAGCCCGGCTCCTGGCGGATCAGGCCGGCGCGCGCCGGGCGGAAGCCATAGCGGCCGAGGCGGAGGAGAAAGGCGCCTCGGAAAGCCTGCGCGCCTTCACGGAGCGGCGGGGCAAGGCCCTGGCGGAGCGGGAAGCGGCGGAACGCGCCCTGGCGGAACAGCGCGAGGTCCGATCCGTTCTTCTGGAGGGCAAGGATCCCGTCTTCTGGCAGGACAGGGAAGAGGCTCTGGCCCGCCGCCTGGCCCTGCTGGCGGCGGGCCGCAACTCAGCGGAAACACTTGAACATGCCCGCCAGGCTTTGAAGGAGACGGAGGAGGAGGACCTCCGCCTGCGGGCCTGCGGCGAGGCTCTGGCCGCGCGGGAACAGGAACAGCGAAAACTGCGGTCCTTCCTGGAGCAGGAACAGGCCGCGCTGGAGGGGGAAACGGCTCTGCGCCGGCGCATCCACAGCCTGGAGGAAGAACGGCGGCTGCTCCGGGACGGAGAGGCCTGTCCGCTCTGCGGCGCTCTGGAACATCCTTTTGCCGCCGGCAACATCCCGGCCCTGGAGGAAACCGTCCAGGTCCTCGCCCGGACGCGCATCCGCCTCTCGGCCGCCGTGGACGGCTTGGCCGCCCTAGGCGGCGAGATGGCCGCCCTGGACAAAGACCGAGAAAGCCTCTCCCGCGAGCGCGTCCGGCAGGCCAGAGCCCGGGAAGACGCCTTGCGGCGGCTCCGGGAGGCGGGGGAAGGCCTGGAAAGCGCCCCGGACCCGGACGACCCCGGCCTGGCCGCCCGTTTGTCCGGCCTGATCCGGGAGGGGGAGGCTGAACTGGAAGGGATCCGCCGGATCTTGCGCCGGGCCGGCGCCCTGGAAACAACTTTGGCCGGCCTGGCCGCCGCGCGGGAGACCGCCCGCGAAGAGGGCCTCCACTCGGAACGCGCTGTTCTGGAGGCGGGCCATGCCGCGGAAGAGGCCCGCCGCGCGCGGGATCGCCTCCGCCGGGAGGCCCGCGGCCTTGAGGACAGGGCCGGACAGGCCCTGCGCCGGGTCTGGGACCAGCTCAGTCCCCTTGGCTTCGCCGATCCTCCGCCGGAGGAGTTGGAGGCGGCCTGCGCCGCCTTGGAGGCCAGGCGCCGGATCCTGCTCTCCCGCCGGGAGGAAAAAGCCGCTCTGGAGCGGGAAATCGCCGGCCTGGAGGTCCGGATTATCCGGCAGGCCGAGCGGCGCGAGGCGGCGGAGGCGGATCTCTCCCGGCAGCGCGGCCGGCGCGAGGCCCTGGCCGGCGAGGCTGACAGCCTGCGCGACCTGCGCCGGAACATACTGGAGGGCAGAGATCCCGATCAGGAGGAGGAGCGCCTGAACGCCGCTTTGCAGACAACCGGAGAGAAGCTGGAGGCAGCCCGTATGTCTTTGGAGGCAGCCGAGCGCGACCTGGCCGGCCTGCGCGCCCGCCTTGAGGATCTGGGCCGGACCCTGGCCGGACGGGAAATCCCGCTCCTGTCCGAGGAAGCTTCCTTTGCCGCCAGACTGCGGGAAGCGGGCTTCCCCGGCGAGGATGATTTCCTGGCGGCTCGGTTGGCGGAGGAAGATCGCCGCCTGCTGGAGGAGCGGTCCCGGCGTCTGGCCGAAGAAGGCGCCGCTCTGGAGAGCAGGGACGGCGACATGGCCGCGCGCCTTGAAGAGACGGGCCGGCGCCGGCTGACGGACCAGGGCCTGGAGGAGATCCTTCTCGGCCTGCGCGCCTTGCAGGAGGAACAAAAGGCCCTGCAGCGGGAAATAGGAGGCATCCAGCACAGTCTGCTGGAAAACGAGAAAGTGAAACGGCAGAGGGAGGATCTCTCCCGCCTCCTGGAGGGCCGGAGACGGGAATACCGCCGCTGGGAACTGCTGCACGCCCTCATTGGTTCAGCGGACGGCAAAAAGTACCGCAACTTCGTCCAGGGCCTGGCCTTTGAACAGCTCCTCGTCCGGGCCAACCGCCAGTTGCAGCGGCTGAGCGACCGCTATCTGCTGCTTCCCGATCCGGCCCGTCCTCTGGAGATGAACGTTGTGGACAACTATCAGGCCGGGACGACGCGCTCCACCAAAAACCTGTCCGGGGGAGAAAGCTTTCTGGTCAGCCTGGCTCTGGCCTTGGGCCTTTCCCAAATGGCCGGAGGCAATGTTCGCATGGATTCGCTTTTTCTGGACGAAGGCTTCGGCAGCCTGGATGAGGAGGCCCTGGACGCCGCCCTGGACACCTTGTCCGGCTTGCGCCGCGAAGGCACCCTGGTGGGCGTCATCTCCCACGTCCCGGCCGTCCGGGATCGCATTGCCGCCCGCATCCGAGTTGTGCCCCGCCCCGGCGGCCGCAGCATTCTCGTCGGTCCAGGCTGCAGAGAAATTTAACTGGCGGAGGAACCGACCTATATCGCTTACAGAATGCTTGAAGAAGGTACAGTTCCCTTCCATTTCTGCTGGCTGCGCGCCATGGAAAAAGATCCGCCTATTTATAAAGAACCGCGCGGGCCTTCCATCGTCAACGGCATTGTGGACATTCTGAACCAGCTCGGAATGGGCGGGCTTAATTTTGGAGGTCTTTTCAACAAGGTCATCATTGCCCGCAATAAACTTTTTGCTGAAATATATCCTTTGCTTCTGGAACGGGATCAAAGCGGCATGAACAGGCTGGAAAGATTTGACGCCGCCTATAATGCCCGCATTCAAAAGGCTGTTCAGGATTTTGAAACCATAAGGAAATCATTTGACAACCTAGGCTGTATATGGATTCTCTTAATAAAATTCAGGATATGCTCAAAGACGCGGCGAAGAAGAAGGCGATGGAAGCTGTTGATTCCAAAGCGGACGAATTTTTGCCGGCCCTGGATGTGGCTATCAGCGTAATCCACAAAGTCCTGAGCGACATCGAAAGTAATGCTGTGGCTGACGTTGTGTCCGACAGACTCGAGCTAACGCTGGAACGATGGGCATACACTATTGGTGATTTTTTCAATTTTTACCAACAACCGGTGTCTTATGAAGAAAAAGATCCGTACCTGCGTAATATTTACAGCCTGATGCGGGAGCAGTTGCAAAACAAAAAGCCGCCCAAGCCGGAGCCTAATGATCTGCCCGGCCATATCTACGTGCATTCAAAAGTGATGATTGTGGATGAAGACTTTGCCATTGTAGGTTCCGCCAATATCAACGAACGCAGCATGTGGCACGACAGCGAGGTGGCCATGAGCTTCCGTGCCGACAATCAGACCTCGCCGCCTAAAGATCTGCAACGAACTCTATTTAATATTATTTTGAAAGGGAATATGCCGAAGGATTGGAGCGGCAAAGGAGTATATGAGCATTTAGAAGAAATACTTGATGACAATGAAGATGTTTATAATAATAAAGAACAATCAGAAAATCTTAATTCTCATATTCTGCGTTTTATGCCGGTGGAACGAGGATTCGGAAGTTTTATACTGTCCTGATTTTAAGCCCAGGGGATAATATGCGCATCGTCTGCATAATGCTATTTTTATTTTTGGGAACCTCTAAAAATTGTCCTTCCAAACTGGTCATAAACCCAAACGGATTTTTTTGACGTTTTTTTTGGTTTGACAGAACTGCATTATACCCCATATCCGGTGCTTTTCGCTTATTTT
>JAISMK010000059.1 GCA_031276785.1 Desulfovibrio sp.
CCATCACCGCCCCCATCACCGGCTATATCAACCGTTCTTCCGTGGATACGGGCGGGTATGTAACAGCCGGCAGCACCCTGCTATGCACCATGTACCGCATTGACCCCATCCGAGCCGAATTTTCCATTACCGACAAAGAATTCAACGCCTTCAGGCAGGTTATGGCCGAGCGCGGCGGCGCCCCCCAAAGCGTGGTTTTCCGCCTTGAGCTGGGCGATGCCCACACTCCCTATGGCTACACCGGAGTTTTGGAAATGGCCGACCCGGTGGTGGACAGCAAAACCAACACCATGGGGGTACGCGCCGAGTTCCCCAACCCGGAGCATGTCCTGCGCCCCGGCCTGTATGTCAATGTAATTGCCTCGCTGGGCGAGCGTGAGCTTTTGACCGTGCCGGAAATTGCCCTCCTGGACCATGGCGCCGGCAAAGCCGTCTATGTCGTGGGCGCGGATAACAAGCTTGTTCTAACGCCGGTAGAAACAGGCCAGCGCATCGCTGACGACCGCACTGTACTCAAGGGGCTTACCGAAGGTCAGAGAGTCGTGACCGAAGGGCTGGTAACAGCCCGGCCCGGGCTGACAGTAGAAGTTACCGGCAAATAAGGCGCAGCAAACAAACAAGGGCGCATCATGTTCAAATTCTTTATTGACCGGCCCATTCTGGCCGCAAGCCTGTCAACGCTCATTGTGGTGCTGGGCCTGATCAATCTGCAAGCCCTGCCGCTGGCCAATTATCCCCGTATTTCGCCGCCATCGGTCTCCGTTTCCGCCTACTATCCGGGAGCGGACGCAGCCACTGTTTCGGAATCGGTGGCCGCAGTTTTGGAGCGCAAGATCAACGGCGCCGAGGGAATGCTCTATATCACCTCCAAATGCTTCAATAACGGCAATCTGAGCATGACCGTTACCTTCGATGTGGATCGCAATGACGATCTGGCGCTGGTTGACGTTGAAAACCGCGTGGCCCAGGCCCAACCCTCACTGCCCCAGGAAGTTGTCCGCCAGGGCATCACAATCAAAAAACAATCGCCCGACATGATGATGGTCATCAGCCTGTATTCGCCCGGAGGCACGGTCAGTGACCTCGATCTGGCCAACTACGCTTCCCGCTTCATCAAAGATGAACTCGGACGCATCAGCGGCGTGGGCGACGTCGCTCTGGTAGGAGCCGATGAATACGGTATGCGCCTGTGGCTTGATCCGGAACGGCTGCAGCATTACAATCTCACTGTCACCGATGTGCGCAAGGCGGTAAACGACCAAAACCAACTGGCCCCGGCCGGATCATTCGGGGCCGCGCCGGCGCTGCCTTCCGTCATGTTTCAGCGCACCGGACAAATCAGAGGCCGGCTCAACACCCCGGAAGAATTCAGCCGTTTGGCGCTGCGTACCAATAACGACGGCAGCGTTGTGCGCCTGGGCGACGTAACCCCGGAACTGACGCGCGACGACGGCAGCGGCCCCGTTACCCGCCCCGGCATCGAACTGGGAGCCGCCAGCTATAACAGCTTCAGCCGCTACAACGGCCAGCCTTCCGCCATGCTGATTATCTACCAGCTGCCCTCCGGCAACGCCGTGGAAATATCCAAAAACGCCACCGCGCTCATGGAGAGAGTCAAGGAAAATTTCCAAAAAAACGGCGCCGATATTGACTACGCTATCTGCCTGGACATGGCCGATTTTGTCATTGTGTCCCTGACGGAACTGGCGCGTACCCTGATTGCGGCTCTGCTCCTCGTCCTGATTGTTGTCTATTTTTTCCTAGGTTCCATGCGTTCAACCCTGGTACCCATGGTGGCGGCGCCGGTTTCCCTGATTGGCGTTTTCGCTTTTTTCCCGGCTTTGGGCCTGAATATCAACAATCTTACCCTGTTCGCTCTGGTGCTGGCCGTGGGCATTGTGGTAGATGACGCCATTGTTGTGGTTGAGGCTGTAGAAGTGCATTTGGAAAAGGGAAAATCTCCGCAGGAAGCGGCCTGGCTGGCCATGCAAGATGTGGGTTTTACCATTGTGGGCATAACCTTTGCTCTGATCTCGGTTTTTCTGCCCATGACCATGCTGGGCGGGCTTACCGGCAAACTCTATGAGCAGTTTGCTTTGACGCTGGCCCTGTCTGTGGGCATATCCGCCTTTAATTCTCTAACCTTGAGTCCCGCCCTGTGCGCACTCGTTCTGAAGCGGAAAACCGAACAGGCGCGGCCTTTCATTGCGGTGCGCTGCTTCAACCGGTTTTATGGCGCCGTATTTTCGCGTTATTCACGCCTGGTCGGTGTTGTCGCCCGCCGCGGGCTCATAACGGCGGCTATTTTCGTCCTGGTGTACGCCGGCCTTTTTGCCGGCATGAGGGCGCTGCCCACCTCGCTGGTTCCCGGCGAAGACCAGAGGGTGTTCATGATGTCCGTACAAATGCCCAACGGCACATCGCAGGCGCGCACCATAGACGTCACCAACGCCATCTCCCTTGCTCTCAAACAGGGCATTCCAGAAATTGAAGCGGTGGCGGCCATCGGCGGACAGAATGTAGCCACAGGCGCGCAGAGTTCCAGCGTGGCCACCTGCGTTGTTCTGCTCAAACGCTGGGAAGAACGCACAGGCAAAGGGCAGGACGCTTTGAGCATTATCCCCAAAGCCCAGAGGCTGGTCAGGGACGCCCTGCATGAACCTCTGATCATGGCCTTCAACGTGCCGACCATCTCCGGCTTGGGCATGAGCACCGGCCTTACCTATGAAGTGGAAAACAAAAGCGATAACCAGACGCCCGAAGCCTTAAGCGATCCCGCCGCCAAACTTCAGGCCGCATTCAGCGAACTGCCCCAACTTGCCTCCCCTTTCACCGCCTTTAACATGCATGGCCGGTTTACCGGAATGGAAGTTGACCGGGAAAAAGCCAAACGCCAGGGCGTACTCCTGTCGGATGTATTCGACGCCGTGGGGACCTTGCTGGGAGGCAGCTATATCAATGAGTTTCAGGAATTCGGCCGCACTTACAAGGTGATGATGCAGGCCCGCGACGACTACCGCAGCGACGCCAGTTCCTTGCGTTTTTTTCAGGTACGCAACCAAAGCGGCGACCTTGCGCCCGTTTCCAGCTTTGTTAACGCCCACGACCAGGCTGGCCCGGAATTTCTGACCCGTTACAATCTGTATCCCTCGCTGGAATTCATGGCTGCCCCGGCCGCCGGATACAGCAGCGGCCAAGCTATGGCCGCCATGGCGGCGGCGGCGGAAAAGGCCCTGCCGGCGGACTTCGGTTTTGAGTGGAGCGGACAGTCCTATCAGGAACAACTGGCGGCGGGGCAGACCACCGTGGTCGTCGCCCTGGCCTTTGTCTGCTGTTTTCTGGTACTGGCGGCCCTTTATGAAAGCCTGATCTCGCCTTTTGTGGTCATGCTTTCCGTGGCCGTTGCCATTTGCGGGGCCGTTCTGGGGCAACTGTGCATGGGGCTGACTATGGACGTGTTCATGCAGGTGGGGTTGGTTATGCTCATTGGCCTGGCCGCGAAAAACGCCATCCTGATCGTCCAGTACGCCCAGCAGCGGCAGAAAGAAGGGGCGCCGTCGGCGGAAGCCGCCGCTCAGGCGGGGCGCCAGCGCGTCCGGCCCATCCTCATGACCTCTTTTGCCTTTATTCTGGGGGTGCTGCCCTTGGTCGTCGCCAGCGGGGCCGGGGCCAATGCTCGTCATTCCCTCGGCACAGGCGTGTTCTTCGGCATGATGGCGGCAACCGCCATCGGCGTTTTTGCCATTCCGGGGCTGTATGTGCTGGCACAGAGAGCAAGAGCAGCGCTAAAACGTCTTTGGTTCTGAAATTTCATGGCCTTATTCTGAAACTCCGGCCCAAAGAGGGGGGTTGCAATGCAAAAATTAATAAAAAAACTGCCGCTTGCCGGCCTGGTCGCGTTTGTTTGCTCACTTTTCCCTTTGACCGCCAGCGCGGCCGAACAGCCCAAAGCGGCCGCGCCCGCTACCCAAGCGGCCAACGCCGCTGTTTTGCGGGAATTGCCCTTTGCCGACGTCCAGGATTTTGCCGATGCCAGGCGCGGCTTCATCGCGGCTCTGCCGGGAAAAATAATCCGCAACCCGGCGGGCAAAACTGTCTGGGACTTGAACGCCTTTTCCTTCCTCGACCAGGATGCGGCGGCCCCGGACACGGTGAACCCGAGCCTGTGGCGCATCGCCCGCCTGAATATGCACAACGGATTGTTTGCGGTTACGGATCATGTCTTCCAGGTGCGGGGGCTGGATATTTCCAACATGACAATTATTGAGAGCGACAGTGGGCTGATCTTGATTGATCCCCTGGCCAGCGTTGCCAGCGCGCAGGCCGCCCTTGCCCTGTATCGCGCCCAAGCGCCGGACGCCAGCGCCAAAACGCGGCCGGTCAAAGCGGTAATTTACACCCATTCGCATACGGATCATTATGGCGGCGTCAAGGGTGTTGTCAGTGAGGAGGATGTGGCCCAGGGCAAGACGGCCGTGCTGGCGCCGGCAGGCTTTCTGGAAGAAGCCGTCAGCGAGAACGTGTTCGCGGGCAACGCCATGACCCGCCGCGCGCTCTACATGTATGGCAACCTGCTCCCCTTTGGCCCCAAAGGCCGCGTGGACGCCGGTCTCGGCAAAACCGTCTCCGCTGGCGGCGGGATTACGCTGATCGCGCCCACGGACATTGTGGCCGCGACCGGCGAAAAACGCGTCATTGACGGCGTGGAAATGGACTTCCAGATGGCCCCGCACACGGAAGCGCCGGCGGAAATGCTTATCTGGTTCCCGCAATTCAAGGCATTATGCACGGCGGAGGACGCCACCCACACCCTGCATAATCTCTATACGTTACGCGGGGCAACGGTGCGTGACGCCAACAAATGGTGGAAAAGCCTGGACGAAGCTCTGGATCGCTACGGCGCGCGCGCGGAAACGCTCTTCGCTCAACACCACTGGCCGGTATGGGGGACGGAGCGCATCCGCGACTATCTCGGAGCGCAGCGCGACGGCTATAAATTCATTCACGATCAAACCTTGCGTCTGGCCAACATGGGTTATACCCCCACAGAAATCAGCGAAATGGTCCGCTTCCCCGCCTCTCTGGCCAAGCGATGGTTTTTGCGCGGGTATTACGGTACGCTGAGCCACAATGTCAAGGCGGTGTATCAGTATTATTTGGGGTGGTTTGACGGCAATCCCGCCAATTTGAATCCCCTGCCGCCGCAGGAAGCGGCCCGTTACTATGTGGAATTCATGGGCGGAGCGGACGCCGTCATGGCAAAAGCAAGAGAATATTACAACCAAGGTGAATTCCGCTGGGTGGCGGAGGTTATGAAGCATGTTGTTCTTGCCCAGCCACATAACCAGCCGGCCCGCAATCTTCAGGCCGACGCCTTTGAACAACTGGGCTATCAGGCGGAATCCGGCCCGTGGCGTGGCTTTTATCTCACCGGGACTCAAGAACTGCGCAACGGCCTGCCCGCTGCGGGCACGGTTGCGGGCGGCGCGGCCAGCCCGGATATTGTGCAGGCCATGACTGCGGAAATGATTCTGGATTACCTGGGCATACATATAAACGCCCCCAAGGCTGAGGGGAAGCTCATCCGTATCCTTTGGGTTCAGCCGGACAGCGGGGAGAGCTACGCGCTGACTTTGGAAAATTCCGTATTTTTGTACAAGCGCGATGGTAAACTGGACGCCCCGGACGCCACCCTGACCATGCCGCGTCTGACCTTGGCCGCGCTGGCCTCGGGTCAAACCTCGTTACCTCAGGCTATCGCTGACGGCAAAGCCAAAGTGAGCGGCGATGCTGATCGCGTGGGGGAACTGTTCGACCTTATGGACACTTTTTCCCTCTATTTCCCGATTGTCACGCGCGAGAATTTGCCGGCTCAGTAGCTTATTAAGAAATATGCTGGGCGGCAGGCCGTTGTTTTATCAGCTTGCGAACAGGCAGCGCGCGCCGGCGTTCCCAATCTGCTAAATTTTCATTCACACCAAATTGCATTCAAACGAGTTTGAACGCCAGACGTTCCAAGTTTTTGAAAACGGGCGAAGCCTGATTTTTCAAAAACTTACGAACGACGGTGTCAGCCGCCGCCATACCAATTCGCTTGCTGCTGAAAGCAATTGGTATCACGCCAGCACATGGTTCTCCGGCTTTGGTGATGATATTTGCTGGCGCAGAGGGAAAGCGTAAAAAAAATGGTTCCAAAAAACGCTTATTTGATCAAGGCAATAACCAATTCCACCTCCGCTCGGGGACGGCCGGTGGAAAGGGCTATATCTTGAGGATTCTGTCCCGAATTATACAATGCAATGACTTGACTGCGAAAATCCTGATAGTTGCCGGCATCTTCCCCCAGCGTGTTTTTCAACTGCGGAACACTT
>JAISMK010000149.1 GCA_031276785.1 Desulfovibrio sp.
GGTCTTCCAATGCCTGCGCGGCCTCTGCGGACCCCAGGACGGGCTTTTCGCCGTCCACCCTGTGCAGCTCCGCCGTGAATTCCGGCGGCTCCGTAGCGGCCAGACGGGCGCGGAAAAGCCAGTATTCCTCGGGCACAAAGGCTCGCCGTTTCTTATCCCTGTCCACAAGGAGCCGTAGGGCCACACTCTGCACCCTGCCCGCGGAAATTCCCCGTTTCACCTTTTTCCAGAGCAGGGGAGAAAGTTTGTACCCCACCAGCCGATCTAAAATCCGCCTGGCCTGCTGGGCGTTAAAAAGGTCGGCGTTGATGGGACGGGGGTGCTGCAGGGCGTCTTTGACCGCCCTGGCGGTAATCTCGTTGAACTGGATGCGCTGGATGTTATGGTTGCTGTCCTTGAGGAGGTCCGCCACATGCCAGGCAATGGCCTCCCCCTCCCGGTCCGGGTCCGGGGCGAGGAACACCTTGTCCGCCCTGGCTGCGGCGGAGCGCAGATCCTCCACCACCTTTTCCTTGCCCGCGATGATCTGGTAGCAGGGCGAAAAATCCCGGTCCTCATCCACTCCCAGGACATTGGAGGGCAAATCCCGGATATGGCCCACACTGGCATGCACCATATAGTTTCCGCCGAGAAACTTGCGAATGGTTTTCACCTTGGCCGGGGATTCGACAATAATCAGATCTTTGCCCATGACCTTACCGTTTTCACTTCCGCAGTTTTAGTTTTCCCGGAGCGCCCTGCGCGGTAGGGAGCAAGATACGGCATTGCCGCACAAGGTCAAGGGGAAACCGGCGCGAAACCCGGCCGCCGCCAGCCTCGGGAAAATCTTGCGCGTCCCGGACCATGGGCGTATATTCAAAAAAGGGTGAAACCGCCCAGCTGAAGACGGCCACCGCCCATGCCAAGCAGGAGGTTTTTGCCATGCATGTACAGGGGATCGCCACTGTGGCCTGTCTGGGCACGGGGACCATGGGGCACGGACTTGCCTTTCTCGCCGCCAGAGCCGGCTATGCCGTGCGCCTGTTCGGCCGTTCAGAGCAAAGCATCCAAAGAGGTCTGGCCGGTGTGGACAGGGCCATTGTCCTGTATGAAGACAGCGGCCTTCTGGCCCAAGGCGGCGGCGAAGCCCTTAAGGGCCGCATTACCGGCCACACCCGGATGGAAGACGCCCTGAACGGCGTGGACATGGTTGTGGAGGCCTTGGCGGAGGATGTGGAGATCAAACGCGCTGCCTTCCTGACAGCCGAGCAGTGCGCCCGTTCCGGCGCCCTGCTGGCCACCAACACCTCCGGCATACGCCTCAGTTCCCTTGCCGCCGTCCTGGCGCGGCCGGAATATTTTCTGGCCACCCACTTCTTTAACCCCCCTCACCTCATGCTACCAGTGGAGATCTGCCCCGTTCCAGCCACTCTCCCCTCTGTCCTGGAACTGGGCGAGAGCTGGGTGCGGTCGCTGGGCCGCGTTCCGCTACGCCTGAACAGGGAAGTGGAGGGCTTTATAGTCAACCGCCTCCAATGCGCCTGCCTGCGCGAGGCTCTGCACATTGTGGAGAGCGGATGGGCAAGCGCGGAAACGGTGGACGCGGCCGTCCGCTACAGCCTGGGCCGGAGGTATTACTCCACAGGCCCCTTGGAAACCGCCGACATGGGCGGTCTGGACATTTTCTGCGCCCTGATGGCCAGCGTTGCCCCAACCCTGGACGCCGCCGCTGGCCCCGGCACTCTTCTGGCGGACTCTGTGGCCCGGGGGGATCTGGGCGTCAAAACCGGGAAAGGCCTGTACGACTGGCCTCCGGAAGTTCTTGCAGCACGCCGGGCCAACCGGGAAAAGTCCCTCATCGACTTTCTCCGGCGGGATACACAAGAAATATCTCCGGCTACGGACTAGTACCATGTACCACTTAAAACTGCGTTTTAAGTGGTAAGATCGCTGCGCCGAAAAGCGTGGTTTTCGGCTTGCTTCGCCGCCTGCAGCGGCGAGCTGGGCTTAAAGCCCGGCATTAGTACGCCGTAAATTTATCCGCAATTTTAAATGTTACAGCGTACTAGAGCATTTTACTCTTGAAATGCTCTAGGGGAAGCACCTGGATGCAAAACATAAAGGGATTCCGTGTTGTTTTTCTGGCAGTGTGCTTTTGCTTGGCTGGCTTGCATCGCTTAGCTCTGCCAGCCGCCGCTGCAAACGCTTGGTCATATCACGAAGAAAAATACGAAATCCATGCTCCGCGACTTTCTCACGACAACAACTATCTGGTATTCACTCGCAAGCTGCATTTCCCTGACGGGGAAGAAGCGGCATTGTTTTCAGAAAAAGAGGAGCAGGATCTGCACGACTGGGTAACAAACAATAAGCGCACCGAAGAACCCGAAGTGGTGCTGATGAAGCTCGCGGACAAAAGCCTGCGGGTGATAGGGCACGGCTGGGATCCGTGTCTTTCCTATGACCAGCGCAGTATTGCTTACGCGCGCCAAACAAAGTCCCTCGCCGGACTCCGGGTACTCGGCACCACCCTGGCCGGCAATGAAATCTACATATACGACATTGCCGACGACTCCGGAAAAACGGTGGCCAGGCCGTCTACCGGCTATTTCTCCTGGCCCGTGTTTACTGAAAAGGGACAAATCCTGTTCGCCATATGCGATGCGGTGAACGGGGCCTGGGGGGGAGATATCGGGGTAGGCCTGGCGGACCCTGCCGAAGGGACGCAACGGGTCGTGTACAAACCATCGCAGGACTACGGATTGTATCATTTGCTCCGGACGTTTGAAATGCGGGATGATCGGCTTTTTGTGCTGCGTATGCGGCCGCTTAGCGCCGGGACGTATATGGCGGACAAGTATGCTTATGAACTCGTTGAGGGCGCGGGAGGTGAATTGCTTTACAGTTGGGGCGATAAGCCGCCCGGTTATGAGGGGGGTAAATTCAGAATATGCCCGTCCGGAGTTGAGGTTTATGACCACGGCATGTGGCGTGAACTTGGCGATACGCGGCCTGAAAATACCAAAACAGCACCTAAAGGCCGCATCTATTCAAGCCCTGATTGCGTGTATGAAGCCATAGTGCAAGACATACGGGATGGGGCCGTCAAGTTTACGGCGCATGGCGAACCAGCGTTCCACTGGAGATCTCCAAAGGGGATGATTCAGTCCGTAACCTGGTCGCCTGATTCTTCCCGCGTTATACTGGTCGTCAGTTACGGTATGGAATTTGGAGAAAAATTCACGTTTGACGAACTCGTCATTCTCACCCCGCGAGATATGCGGAGCGGCAAGTAACGCCTCCCAAGACGTGCGCTTCGGCCGCCCGCCTTACTCGTAAAAATTGGTTGGCGGATGGCGTAATGTCGGCGAAATGGAACCCCTGGC
>JAISMK010000015.1 GCA_031276785.1 Desulfovibrio sp.
CGACGCCGGGGAGAAAACCCGCCATGTCTTTCTCTCCGGCGGGTTTGCCAAAGTTGCGGACAACACCGTAACCATCCTGGCCGAAAGCGCCGAAGAAGCCGAAAACATTGATTTCTCCAGGGCTGAGGCCGCCCGGAAACGGGCCGAACAGCGCCTGGCCCAAAAAACGGACAGTATTGACGAAACCCGCGCCCGGGCCGCCCTCGTCCGCGCCGTCCATCGTCTGACTCTGCGGGGACACTTCTGATGGATACCCTGACGGCCATTCACACCAGACGCAGCGTGCGCTCCTATACCCCGGAGCCTGTTTCCGAGGAAGAGATTCAAACCCTGCTGGAAGCCGCCATGACGGCCCCAAGCGCCGGCAACGCCCAGCCCTGGACCTTCCTGGTCATCACCGATCCTGGCCTTCTGGCCCGGACGCCCTCCGTGAACCCTTACGCGGGCATGGCCGCCAAAGCCCCCTTGGCCATCCTGGTCTGCGGCGACCTGACGGCGGAAAAATACCCCGGATTCTGGGTACAGGACTGCTCCGCCGCCATTCAGAACCTGCTGCTCGCCGCCAGGTCCATAGGACTCGGCTCCGTCTGGACAGGCATCCACCCCATGGAGGACCGGGTTGCCAAGGCCAAAGACCTCTTCCGCCTGCCGGATCACCTGATCCCTCTGGGCCTGATCGTCATCGGCCGCCCCAAGGGGGAACAACAGCACGCCAACCGCTTCGCGCCGGAAAAAGTGCGCCGCAACATCTGGCAAGACTAGTACGCTGTAACATTTAAAATTGCGGATATGCCCAAAAAATTGCTGCTGCATGATTTGAAGGCGGATCTTGCTTCTGATTTGCTGCCTGATGATTCGGATAAATACATGGTATTTCCCGCGCAGCCCGCTGTTCATCATTGTATCGGCTGTTTCGGATGTTGGCTGAAAACGCCTGGAAGATGCCTGATAGCGGATCGCGGGGCTGATTTCATTTCACTGCTATCCCGATGTACTGAATTTATATTATTAAGCCGTATGGTATTTGGCGGACTTTCCCCGGACATAAAAGCGATTTTAGATAGAAGCATTGGATTTGTTTCTCCTTTTTTCCGGGATATCGCAGGCGAAATGCACCATGTGCGGCGCTTCGACAACACCCCTGATTTCCGATATATTTTTTACGGCGCCTCTATTTCGCGGCCGGAGCAGGAAACCGCCCAAAAAGTGGCCGCGGCCAATTCACGCAATTTGGGGTCCGGGCGCTTCCAGGTTCTTTTTTTCCCCACAGCCCGGCAAGGCGCGGAAGCTCTGCCATGAAAGCATCCCTCATAAACGGGAGCCCCAAAAAAAATAACAGCGCCAGCGCAAGCATTATCAAGGCCATACAGATCAGAATGGAACACAAGGCTGACTGTACAGTTTGTAATGCCGCGAGCCAAAAACAGCAGGAAATTCTTGAATCATTTGATAAATGCAATGCTCTGGTCTTTGTTTTCCCTCTTTATGTGGACAGCCTGCCTTCCCATCTTTTGCGGCTGTTAGATGATATCTGGAATAAAATCGCGGACTATGCGCCCCAGGCCAGAATTTACGCTGTTGTCAACAACGGATTTTATGAAGGACGGCAAAACGCCGCCGCTCTGGAAGTCATGCGCAATTTTTGCGCCTGCGCCGGGCTTCAATGGGGGCAAGGCCTGGGTGTGGGCGCGGGGGGCATGATCTTTGCCGCCCCCGTGGGGCACGGTCCCCTGAAAAATCTGGGCAGAGCCCTGGACTTGCTGGCTGAAAATATTCTGGAGGGCAAAACAGGGGATGATTATCTGTTTGAACCCAATTTCCCGAAGTTCTTATATAAAACTTTCGCCCACCTGGGCTGGATCTGGCAGGCGAGAAAAAATGGACTGAAAATCAGGCAGATGTGGGACAAATCCAAAGTGAAGCACCGCTAAAATCCGCGCCGGCCTGCGGGGCAGGCCCTGAGCTTGCTGACTTTAAGCTTGAAATGCCTGAAGGAGATCCCTATGCTGGACGGCAGCATGCTGAATACGGCTGTCATGGCCTTCGCGGGCGGCATTTACGGTTCCTGCCTTGGCGCCCTTTGGTCTTTCTGTCTCTGCGGCCTGCTTACCCTGTTGGGCTGCGCCGTCATCCTGGGCGGTGGTTCTGATTTTCTGCTCCTCCAGGTGGGCCTTGGTCCCCTTTTCGGTCCCCAAGGCGGTGGATTTATGGCCGGAATCGTCGCGGCCTCCTACTCCGCCGGCGTCAGAAAAAACCATCCCGGCGGCTCCGCCCGGGACATTCTTTCACCCCTCGTGGGCACATCCTGGGACGTTCTTCTGGCAGGCGGCCTGGGTGCCCTTATCTGTGTCTTTCTGGCGCAGGCCATCCCCCATATCTCCGTTTTACAACGATCCGACGCCCTGGCCCTGGCCATCGTCATCGTTTCTTTCGCCTCCCGTGCCATTTTCCATCGGGAAAGCCCTTTAGGGAACGCGGATTCCATTAAGCGCCATGGTCTTCTGGGAACAGATAACTACAAAATATCCTGGATCGGTTGGATGTCACCGCCTGCGCGTCTCCTGATGGTCGGCATCGGAATCGGCGGTCTGGCCGGCGGTGTGGCTATGTTCTCCCAGCAGGCGCTGCTGCCCATGGTGGAGGCAGGGCGCATCTCCCCATCTGCAGCGGGAACCGTGCCCGTCATTTTCTGCTGGGGGCTCTCGGCCATGTCCCTAACCGCCCTCCAACTCGGCCAAGGACCCATGTTAAAGGTTCCGGTCACCCACGGCATGGCCGTGCTGGGAGCCGTGGCCTTCCTGAATACCGGATCACTTCTGGCCGGCGTCCTGGGCGGCGTCTTCGGCGCCTTTCTGCAGGAACTGCTGGCCCGTATGTTCACGAATCACGGAAGCAACCATCTGGACCCCCCGGCCATGACCATCGCCGCCGGGATCTTCCTTTATAGTTTCCTTCCCTAAACCAAATAACGCTTGAAACAGTTCGCTTACGGCGGACAAAGCCAGCCTGCTCCTGTTTCGCGGCAAGGATTTGCACCGCAAATCCTTGCAGAGCATTTCAAGTGTCAGGGCTGTATAATAGACCCGCCCCGGCGGGGCAGGCCCTGAGCTTGCTGAAAAAGGCGATAGCGGATACGGTATAAGGCGGTGCGGACGGCGCCGCCTTTCGCTCAGAGCAATTTTATTTTTCAATTGCTCTAATAGACAACAGGAGTTGTTCATGGCCTTGCTGCATCCCAAACGCAATCCCGTTGCCCGCGATCTCCGGCCGGTGGAGAAGCCGGAGCTGTTTCGGGATATTTTCCCCTATTCCCACATCAGCCGCATTACCTTTGACGGGGTATATGTGGAGCCGAGGCCGGCCAACCCCATGTTCATTACCGACACAACCCTGCGTGACGGCCAGCAGGCACACCCGCCTTACACCGTCAGACAGATTGTGAAAATATACGATTTTCTGCACGAACTGGGCGGCAGGAGCGGGCTGATCCGTTCCTGCGAGTTTTTCATGTATACGGATAAAGACAAACGGGCAGTGGAGGAATGCCGTTCCCGAGGCTACGCCTTTCCCCTGCTCACAGGCTGGATCCGGGCCCATATTGATGATCTGCGCCTGGCGCGGGACATGGGATTCAAGGAGGTGGGCCTGCTCACCAGCGCCTCGGACTACCACATTTACCTCAAGCTTGGCTGGAACAGGAAAAAGGCCTTCGCGGAATACGTCTCCGTGGTGTCCCGGGCTCTGGAATGGGGCATTACGCCGCGCTGCCACTTTGAGGACATCACCAGGGCCGATGTTTACGGCTTCTGCATCCCCCTGGCCATCAAGCTCATGGACATGTCCCGGCAGAGCGGCATTCCCGTCAAGATCCGCCTCTGCGACACTCTGGGCTACGGCGTGCCTTACCCCGGAGCCGCTCTGCCGCGTTCGGTGCCGCGCCTGGTGCGGGCCTTCACCGACGAGGCCGGAGTGCCCGGGGAATGGCTGGAATGGCACGGCCATAACGACTTCCACAAGGTGCTCATCAACGCGACCACGGCCTGGCTGTATGGCTGCGCCGGGGTCAACGCCACCCTGCTGGGCTTTGGCGAGCGCACGGGCAACACTCCCCTGGAGGCCCTCATTGTGGAATATATTGCCCTGACAGGCGAGGACGACGCGGCCAATACCAGGGTGATCAGCGACGTTGTCCAGTTTTACGAAAAGGATCTTGGCTTCCGCGTGCCGCCCAATTACCCCTTCGCCGGCAAGGATTTCAACGCCACCAGCGCCGGCATTCATGTGGACGGGCTGACCAAGAACGAAGAAATTTACAATATCTTCGACACCAAAACCATTCTGGGCCGGTCCGTGCCCATCATCATCAACGACAAGACCGGCCGCGCCGGGATCGCCTACTGGCTGAACCAGTACCTGGAACTGAGCGAGGCCGACCAGGTGTCCAAATCCCACCCCGCCGTGGGGCAGATCTACGCCAGAATTCTGGCCGCCTATGACCAGGGACGCCGCACCAGCATCTCCAACAAGGAAATGTTCGATCTGGCCAAGCGCTACCTGCCGGAACTGGTGCCCTCGGAACTGGAACGCCTGCGGGGCATGGCCAGACGACTTTCCCAGACGGTGATCTGCAACCTGGCGAAAGATCATGCCATTCTGGGCGAGGGCAACCACCTCTATCCCTGGATGCAGCCCTTTCTCCAGGCCTATCCCTTTATCCAGTTCCTGCAGGTTCTGGATACCAGGGGCAAGCTCCTGGCCTCGGCCATCGTGGACCCGGCCTATGCGGACCGCTATGCCGGCCTGCCTCTGGGTTCCGATTTTTCCGCGCGGGAATGGTTCATGGCCCCCATGCGCACTGGGAAGCTCTTCATTTCCGACTTTTACCGTTCCATATTCACTCAGAAACTGATCCTCACCGTGGCCGCCCCGGTGACCAACGAGCAGGACGAGCTCACCGGGATCATCGCCGCGGATATCCTGCTGGAGGAGCTGCTCCGGCAGCCGGAGGAGCCGGAA
>JAISMK010000073.1 GCA_031276785.1 Desulfovibrio sp.
CAGGATCATGGTCAGGGGAACGGTCAGGGCCAGGGCGGCCTCGCGGGAGAAGGCGAAGGCGCCTTCCGGCGCGAGGAAGGAAGTGGAGAGGAAAAAGGCGATATAGGCCCCGACCATGAAAATATCGCCGTGGGCGAAATTGATGAGGCGCAGCACGCCGTAAACCAGGGTGTAGCCCAGAGCTATCAGGGCATAGAAGCTGCCCCACTGCAAGGCGTTGACACACTGCTGGATAAATGCGTCCATGGGGCATCCTCATGCGGGCGCTGCCGGGGATGCGGCGCAACGCCGCCGCGCTTGCGCCTCCGGGGCCGGCGGCGGGTCCGCGCTTTCGTCCGCCAGAGCGATTTCAAAGCCGGATCGCTCTGGCGGATCAACTCCCTCCCGAAACCCTATTTCGGGCAGACGGATTCCTTGAAGGCGAATGTTCCCTGCTGGGTGATTTCCACCACGACAGCGCACTTGATGGGATCGCCCTGGTCATCGAAGCTCATTTTGCCGGTAATGCCGTCAAACTGCTTGATGGCGGCCATCTGGTCGCGCACGAGCTTGCGCATGGCCCGCACGTTTTTTTCCACCTTGCCGCCGTTCTGGATGGCCTGGGTAATGATGCGGATGGAGTCCCAGGTCAGGGCGGCCACATCGTCCGGCACATAGCCGTACTTTTTGGCGAACTTGTCGATGAACTCCTTGGTGGCGCCCGTGGCCCCGGCGGCCGCGTAGTGCGTGGAGAAGAACTGGCCCTTGCAGTCGTCGCCGCACAAGTTCATCAGTTCGGCTGAACCCCAGGCGTCGGAGCCCATGAAGGGATTCTTGTAGCCGAGATCGCGGGCCTGGGGAATTATCAGGGCCGCGAAGCTGTAATTCTCCGGCAGAAAAATGAAATCCGGTTTCAGGGCGATAATCTTAGTCAACTGGGCGGAAAAATCCTGATCCTTCGGCCCGTGGGACTCAAAGGCCAGCACGGAATCAGCGCCGTGCAGCTTGCCCCAGACCTCGCGGAAAAAGTCCGCCAGCCCCTTGGAATAGTCGTTGGAAATTTCAAACAGAACCGCGGTGGTCCTGGCGCCGAACTGCTTGGCCGCGAAGTTGGCCGCCACAGGGGCCTGGAAGGGGTCCAGGAAGGCCGCCCGGAAGACCCAGGGGCGGTCCTTCGTGGCATCGGGGTTGGTGGACCAGGGGGAGATAAGGGGCGTTTCATTGTCGTTGGCCACCCCTCCGGCGGGAACCGCCTGGCGGGACGACTGCGGCCCGACCAGGGCAATGACCTCATCGCGCTCGATGAGCTTCAGGGTGACGTTCACCGCTGATTCCGGCCTGGACTCATTGTCCTCATAGATGAATTCCAGAGGGTATTTCTTCCCGCCCACCAGGAGTCCGCCCTGGGCATTGATTTCTTCCAGAAACATTTGCGCCGCGTACTTGGTGGATTCTCCCACTTTGGGGATTTCCCCGGTCAAGGGAATGGGAAAGCCGATTTTGATGGGAGGCTCCGCGGCCTGCGCCCCTCCGCCCAGGATCGCCGCGGCCAGACAGGCCAGGCCCAACACACGCAACTTCTGAATCATATTCCCTCCTTTGGGTCAACAGGGTGCTTTGCCGGCGTAGCCGGGCATCAGAGCGGTCCAATTTTTCAAAGTCAAACCGCTCCAGAGCGGTTTGACTTTGAAGAAAAAGTCGGACTGCCCGGCAAGGATTTGCTCGCAAATCCTTCTTGAACCGCTCTGGCCACGCCGTATGTGGGACAAAATTGCAAGATATATGCCGCCTGACCCGGAGGAGGGCCTCCCAAAAGCGCGACGCCCCAAGGCCATACAGCCGGGCCTTCCCCTCCGGGTTCGCTCTTGGCAATTAAAATTCCAAAATGTATTTTTTTGTAGTTTTTTCTCCACAAACAACAAATATGTTACTTTGGCGCGGCCCGCCGGGGGCGCGGGGCGTTCCCGCGGCCTGGCCGCCCCCGTTTGCCCTCAGATCAGCATCATCTCGTGCAGAGCGGCTCCCGGGGGGACAAGGGGAGAAACATTTTCCTCCTGGGCCACCTCCACTTCAATCAGGGTGGCGCCGGGGACGGCCAGGGCCTCTTCCAGATCCTGGCGCAGCAGGCTCTTGCGGCGGATGCGGCGGTTTTCCAGGCCATAGGCGGCGGCAAGGGCGGAGAAATCCGGCTGAAAGGAGGACACTGTGGCCACATAATTTTTTTTGTAGAAGAGTTCCTGCCACTGGCGCACCATGCCCAGAGCATGGTTATTGAGCAGCAGGATCTTGATGGGCAGGCGCTTTTCCATCAGGGTGCCCAGTTCTTGAATATTCATCTGAAAGGAGCCGTCGCCGGTGATGACTACCACCAGAGCTTCGGGCCTGGCCAGTTGGGCGCCTATGGCCGCCGGCAGGCCGAAGCCCATGGTGCCCAGGCCGCCGGAGGAGATGAAGGATCGCGGCCGGGTATAGGTGAAAAACTGGCCGCTCCACATCTGGTGCTGCCCCACGTCAGTGGCGATAATCACGTTTCCGCCCGTAATGTGGTACAGGGTTTCAATGACCCGCTGGGGTTTCAGGGCGCCGTCGGCCTCATCCTCCAGCTTGTAGGTCAGGGGGCGTTCCTTTTTCAGGCGTTCGGCAAAACCAAGCCACTCCGCGTGGGCTTTGCCCCAGTCATGGGGGCCGATCTTCTGGGCGATGATGGAGCGCAGGCCTTCTAAGGCGCGCTTGCAGTCGGCGACAAGAGGGATCTGCACCGGAATGTTCTTGTGAATGGAGGTGGGATCGATGTCAATCTGTATAATCTTGGCGTTGCTGGCGAATTTTTCTATTTCACTGGTGGAGCGGTCGGCAAAACGGGTTCCGGCGGCGACTATGCAGTCCGCTTCCCCGGCAATGGTGTTGGCCGCAGGTATGCCGTGCATGCCCAGGGAGCCCAGCCAGAGCGGGTCGTTGCCGGGAAAGCCCGAAAGGCCCATGAAGGTGGAGACCACCGGGATGGACAGTTCCCGCGCCATAAGGGTCAGGATTTCGCTGGCGCCGCTGGAGACGATGCCCCCGCCGATGATGAACAGCGGTTTTTTGGCCTTGTACAGCAGTTCCGCCACCCGTTGGAGCTGCAGGTTGTTGGGGGTATAGGTGGGGCGGTAGGAGCGGATCTCCACCTCCTTGGGCCAAACGAAATCCGTAGAATTGCGCATGACGTCCCGGGGCAGATCCACCAGAACCGGGCCGGGCCTGCCGGAACGGGCCAGGAAAAAGGCCTTGCGCAGTACCCCGCTCAGTTCCCGGACATCCTGGACCAGAAAGTTGTGCTTGGAGCAGGGCCTGGTAATGCCGAGAATGTCCACTTCCTGGAAGGCGTCATTGCCTATGAGGGTGGTGGGCACCTGGCCGGTCAGAATCACCAGGGGGATGGAATCGGCAAAGGCCGTGGCCACGCCCGTAACCGTGTTGGTGGCGCCGGGGCCGGATGTGACCAGGCACACGCCCACCGCCCCGGAGGCGCGGGCGTAGCCGTCGGCCGCGTGTACCGCCCCCTGCTCATGCCGGACCAGAACGTGCCGGATGGGGGTGCGGGACAGCTCGTCATACACGTCGTACAAGGCCCCTCCGGGGAAACCGAAAATAATTTCGACTCCTTCCCGGACGAGAGATTCCATGAGTATCTGCGCTCCCGTCATCATCCTCCGTTCCTTTGTCCGGCGATTTCCATTTGAAATTGCTCCGGCGGCCGCACGGACGGACGCCGGAGCAAGGGGTGGAGGCGCGCCGAAGCGGCGCTTGCAAGTTTTCTAGGGGTTCAATTCCCGCTCCTGGGGGAAAACAGGCAGATAGCGGTAGGAAAAGGCCAGCAGCAGGGCGCCGTAGCCGATGACCATGAACACGGGAGCCCATTCCACCCAGTTGGGGGCATAAGTCTGCCACTGATCAAAGGGCAGGACGGGAAAGGCCAGATTCTGGACAGTCTGGACGTAGCGGTTGATGGTGATCCCGGCGCAGTCCAGTATGGCCGCGGCATAGAACAGGACGGGAGTCTCCCGCCATTTTTGGCGCAGCAAAATGGCGCAGGGCAAGGCGGCTCCCAGGACTATTTCAAAGAAAAGAAGCCATTTGCCGTAGATCCAGCCATAGAAGAACTGGTCAAAGGTCAGTCCGGCCCGGGGGGCGAGATCCAGAATCCACACAGCGGTGTCCAGGCATTTGAAGACCAGATAGACCAGCAGCATGGTGCCGGCGATGCGGCCCATGAGGGTTTTGATCTCCCAGCTTACCAGCCTCTTGCCGGCGAACTTCTCCATAATCGTGGTGATGAGCACGGTGAAGACCGGACCCGAGGCCACGGCTGAAAGGACATAGAGGAAGAAGGTCCAGGGCCAGATGAAGAAGCCCTCGCGGAAGTCATAGGGGCGGCCGAAGAGCACCCCGTACATTCCGCCCAGGGAGCCCTGGTGGAAGGTGGAGAGGAAGGCGCCCAGGCCGGCGAACAGCGGCATTACCAGATGCAGATTGTGGGCCATATTGCGCAGCAGGGGGATGCGGTTGAGCTGCTTCTGCTCCAGCATCAGGGGCAGGTATTCGATCATGAGGACAACGCAGTAGCAGGTGATGCAGAAAATTACTTCCGTGAGCATGGAGTGGACATTGGCATGCCAGAAGCCGAACCAGACCCTCAGCGGCTGGCCGATGTCCAGCAGGAGAACCAGCATGGCGCCGGTGTAGCAGATGAAACCGAGGATGACCGCGAGATTGATGATGTTCTTCAGGGGATCGATATTCAGAATGTAGCGCAGGAACCCGGTGAAGAAAGCCCCCGCGCCCAGGGCGATGACGGCAAGATCAAAGGTGATCCAGACGCCGAAGCCGAAATAGTCGTCAAGGGCGGTGGTGCCCAGCCCCCTGGCAAAGACCAGGAAAGCCGCCACCAGTCCCCAGAGCACAAGCAGGGCCGGCAGGGCCGACAGAAGGAGGAACCGGGGCAGGGGGCAGCGGATTCTCCCCTCCGGGAACAGGGGCGCGTCCATGAGGCGTTGCTGGTAATAGTACATTGGTTGCATAAGCCATACCCTTGTGAATATGTTCTACCAATTTCGCTTTGAGATGGTTGCTTAACGGCGGGCAAAGCCCGCCTGCAAGCATCTCGCGGCAAGGATTCGCGGGCAAATCCTTGCGGAGCGGTCCAACTTTTAAAAGTTAAACCGCTCTAATGTCTTTTGCGCAGCAGGGTGCCGCCGGGTTTCAGGGTGGCCTCCGATTCCAGGTAGCGGTCGCCCATGCGGCGGACCCAGGGGCGGCTGCTCAGATAGTACACGGAGGTGTCCGTTCCCAGGCGTTCCAGCAGGCGGAAGGCGCTGGGGTTGTTCCGGGTGAGCTTGTATACCCGGTGGGCCGGGTTGTGCAGATCGCCGAAGACAATGGCCCCGTTGGGGCAGGCCTCCGCGCAGGAAGTGACATAGCCGTCCTCGGGTATGGCGGAGTGTTTCTTAACCTGCTCGCCCTTGTCGGCCGGGATGAAAATATCCTTGCCCTTGATTCTGAGCCGGTCCTTGGCCCGCATGTACCGGTGGTGGCAAAAGGAGCATTTTTCCACCACTCCGCGCGGACGGGTGGAAACATCCGGGGTCAGCACCTTCTCCAGGCCCTTGGGCCAGATGGGATCAAACCAGTTGAAGTAGCGGGCGTGGTAGGGGCAGGCGGCCATACAGTAGCGGCAGCCGATGCAGCGGGGGTAGATCTGGCTGACGATGCCGCCTTCCTCATTGCGTTCCGTGGCAATGACCGGACAGACCGTGGCGCAGGGCTGTTCGCCGCACTGCTGGCAAGGACGCGGCAGGTAGGCCACCTCGTGCCGGGGAAAGGTCTCGCCGTTAGACAGTTCATAGACCACAAGCCAGTTCAGGCAGCGGAGCTTGTTGCTGGCGTCTTCCACCGGCGCGATGTTGTTCTCAGCCTGGCAGGCCACCATACAGGCCCCGCAGCCGGTGCATTTGTCCAGATCGATGGCCATTCCCCATCGAATGTTGAAGTCTTTGTTGGCTGACATGGTGGTCAATCCTTATGCGTTGGAGACATTCACGTCCGTCCGGTCCCAGACGGCAAGCCCTGTTCCCGGTTCGGCCTTGGCCTGCACAAGTTCCATGGCGTTGCCGCCTTTATTCCGGCTGAATCCGTCCAGGGCGGTATGGCCATAGCCCAGGCACAGGGCGACGGTATTGTCGGCCACCCCCTCAAAAATGCGGGCGCGGGCGGTCAGCCGCTTTTTTCCCGAGCGCACGGCAATGGCGCGGCCGTCCCGGATGCCGCATTTGCCGGCTGTGGCGCTGTTGAGCAGGGCGGACATGTCCTCCCCCGCCAGCTCCGCGGAACGCAGAGTTTTGGTGTTGAAGGGGGGGATGCCGGTGGTGGGCGTGCCCAGGCTCAGCTTGGACCACAGAGCCAGGGACAGGGCCTCCTGATTCGCCAAAGCCGCCGTCTTGGCCAGGATGTCCGGCCTCAGGACGCACTCCGCGGGGCTGACCAGCTCGGGATCCAGCACCGGGATGCCCGCGGCCAGAAGATCCGGATTGGCTCTCATGCGTAGCGCCTTGGCCCTGAGCAGATCCCCGTAGGTCTCCATTCCGAAGTCCATGCCCATCTGTCTGGCCAGGAAGAGGAGAATGTCCGGCGTGGCGCGCGCGTCAACATGGGGGGGGGCGACCGGCAGGGTGAGGCAGTAGATGCCCGCGCCGCAGCCGTAGGGATTGCAGATGTCGTCCGCCCGCTCCATGCCCATGGGAATGGGCAGCACCAGATCGCTCTGGGCGGCTGTTTCGTCCAGCAGAGAGGCGAAGGCCACCTTAAAGGGAATTTTTCGGAAAAAGTCGGCGGTCGCCGCCGGGTCCGGCAGGGCGAAGAGGGGATTGGCCTCGTGTACCACAAGAACCTGGGGAGGATCTTCGTTTTGTCCCCCGGCTGTCCAGGAGGGCAGGTCGTTGCGGTACAGCGTCCGCCGGTCCCTGGCTCCGGGCAGCGCGGTCCCGGCTTCCGGCAGGAGGCGAAGCCCGCCCCGGGCATTTATGTTGCCGAGCAGCGCATTGACGGCGTAAGCGGCCATTATGGGCGCGGCTCCCGCCCCCTGGTTGAATTCTCCGCCCACGATCACCAGGGGGGAGCGGGCGGCCAGCAGGCTGTCCACCACCTGGAGCAGCGTTTCCCCGGGCAGGCCGGCGCCCGCGCTTACCGCCTCCGGGCCGAAATCGGCCGTCATCTGGGCGAAGAGCCCGAAATCCCGGGCGGGCAGGGATCTGCCCCTGGCGATCAACTGGTGGGCAATGCCCAGAGCCAGGAGGAGGCCGGTGCCGGGACGGATGGGCAGCCAGGGGGCGGCCACGGCCGCGCTGTTGTTCTGAACCGGCCCGGCATAGGCAAATACGGCTCCCGGCGCCGGGCCTTCCTGGGGATGGGGGCGGGAAGCGCCGAAAATGCGGCGGTTGCGCGCCACCGTGCCCCAGGTTTCCAGAATATTGGCCCCAATGGCCAGCACAAAGTCGCTGTTCTCCAGATCATACCCCAACTGGGCCTTAAGGCCCAGGAAATCGCAGGCTCTGGAGGCGCACTGCCCTTCCGAGGGCATCAGAAAAACCCGATCCGTGCCCAGCGCCGAGGCAAAGGCGCTGATGACCTCGTTCACCGAGCCGTTTTCATCGCCGGAGATAAAGGCGACGTTTTCGCCGGCCTCCTCAAGGCGCTCAAACAGAAGCCGCGTCGCCTCGCTCCACTCCACAGGGTGGAGGCGGCCGTCCTTTCCCCGCTTCAGAGGCGTGGCCACCCTGGCGGGACTGTTCAGGAGCTGAAGCTCCGCGGCGGCCAGGGCTGTGACCCCGCCGCCCAGGGGGTGGTCCCTGTTGGGCAGCACCCGCACGGGCCGTCCCCCCGCCAGGCGGACGGTAAGGGCCGCGGAGGAGGGGCAGGTTTTGCTCACGGCGGGGACGAAAGACGAAGGCCCGCCCTTAAGGGAGGGAATCCAGGACCAGTTCTGGCTCCAGATGGCGATATCGTCCAGCAGGGTCCAGGGCAGAGGGGTAACCAGCGCCCCCGCGGCCGCGCCCGCGCCGAAACCCGCCGCGGCTTTCAAAAATTGTCTTCTGTCAAATCCCATGTCGCACCCCTTTACTTGTGGCAGGTATAGCAGGCGTTGTTGGCGGCGGTGCGCCCTGCCCCGTCATCGGAAAAGTGGCCGGGAAAGGCGTGGCAGCTTTCGCACTGCCACATTTTCATGGTGGTGCGGCTGTATCCTGTGAGAATATTTTCCTGCACCGGCATATTGCTGTTGAGTTCCGCCAGCGAAGGATGGCAGCGCATGCAGAGCCTGCGGGGATCATCCGGAGTCCCCATGTTCAGTCCGCCCTTCATGGTCAGATGGCAGGAGAAGCAGGCGTTAAAGTGGGCGGCGTGGCTGAAAAAAACGTTGTCCGGCTGGCGCTGGTGGGCCTGCCAGACAAGCTCCTTGCCGCCCTGGATGTAGGTGGTCACCAGAGCCGTCAGGCTGGCGTGCTGTTCCCTCTTTGCTTTGGGGGCGTCGGCGGCCGGCTCCGGGGGAACGTCCTGGTGGCATCCGGCGCAGGTTTCCACTGTGGGCAGGCCGGAAAAGGAGCCGTCCGCCAGGGAATTGTGGCAGGTGAAACAGCCGATCTCCTGCTGGTCCGCGTGTACGGCGTGGCTGAAGGCAATGGGCTGCGTCCTGGCGCTGAACATCAGGTCGGGGAAAATCCCCCAGCCGAAGGCCAGGGCGACAACGGCCCCCAGAAGGAAGGCGCCGGCCCCGTACAAAAGTCCGAAACGGCCCGCGCGGCCGTTCGTACAGTGCTTTGTTTCCTCCATACCCTTGCCTCACAGCTTGTTAGAGCATTTCCACTTTGATGTCGCGCGGCGCGGTTTTTGCTGATCCGCGTCCGCTCCGGCGCTTAACAGAGCGGGCGAATCGCGCCCAGGCCCGCGCGGCGGGCGTCCGCGCCCCATCAGGCGGGACTTCCGGCTCAACGGAGCGTTTTATTGTCCTAAACGAAGGACTCGCTTTCTGTCAAGGCAATCCCGGCCCGGGGCGAATCCGGCGCGGCGGGCGGGCCGGGCGGCGGCCTTCCCTGCCGCGCGGCCCCCTACCTTCGCGGGGAAGGAGCATAGGCGAAAGGGGACCGCAGGGTCTGCAGCAAGGGCCATTCGGCGTCCTTTTCCGAAACCAGGGGAGGGATGGCCGGCCAGGAGATGCCCAGGCCGGGGTCGTCCCAGCGCAGGCCGCCTTCCGCCTCCGGGGCGTAATAGGCGTCCACCTTGTACTGCACTTCGGAGCCGGTCTCCAGGGCCATATATCCGTGGGCGAAACCCGGGGGGATATAAAAACGCAGGCTGTTTTCGCCGCTGAGGATCAGGGAGTGCCAGCGGCCGAAAGAGGGGGAGCCCCGGCGCAAGTCCACGGCCACGTCATAGACGGCCCCCCGGCTCGCCCAGATCAGCTTGCCCTGATCCTTGGGAGGAGCCTGAAAATGCAGGCCGCGCAGAACTCCCCTAAGGTCGGAGCGGGCATGGTTGTCCTGCACAAAAGGACGGGCGAAGCCGAACCTCGCCTGCCACTCCGCGCGCCAGGTTTCCATGAAAAACCCTCGGGCGTCCGGCTGGCGGACGGGTTCCAGAACCAGCAGGTCCGGTATGGCTGTTGCAATTACGCGCATGCGTCCTCCCCGGCGCGGATTTTCATCACCCTACCGTCTTCCCCTCCGGCTGTAAACCGGCAAAATGTTTTTCCGCGGGTCCTAAAGTTCTCCCCTTTTGGGCCGATAAACGGAATACGGGGATAAAATCATGGAGAGCCCATCCTTTTACGCGCGACAGGCGTTGCTGCAGTATGGCAAGCAACTGGTCGCCGCAAGGCGTCTTGCCCGCTTCGAACGTCTTACGGGGCGCGGCCGGCGGTTTGACGACGAGGCGGTTCAGTCCAGAAGGCGGCTCCTCGTGGAGCGTATCTGCCGGGAAATAATTGAAAACCTGCTTTTTTCCGGAAGCGGTAATCCCGTGGTCCAGGAGGTGCGCAAAAGCCTGGAGCGGGAAACAGGCCAGGAGTATATTTTCCGCTATCCTCCGGCGGAGGAGGAATTTATCATTCTGCGCCTGACTCCGGAAGGGAAGGAAGAAGAGTTGACTCCGGAGGAAAAACAGCGTTTAATGACGCAATTATGGGACGTTGCCCTGCGCGCGGTGGACGCCGCCATGCTCTGACCGCCCCGGACGCCGTAAGCGCGGAAGGGGGAGCAATAAATGGATTTCGGAAACGCTGATTTATTCCGTTTGGACTGCGTTGCTCGTTTTAATCAGCGTTTCCTTAGTAAAAAAGTTTAAATACCGTTTGGATACCGGACCGGAGGCCGCAATGGAGATAAAAAACGCTTTACTGACCAAAACTGACCCCTACGGCGTCAGCCTGGACAAGGCCCGCGCAACCTCCCCGGCCCGGCGCGGGACCCAGGCGGATGCGGCGGAAGTCCGCGCCCGGGGGGACGTGGTGTCCTTTTCCCCTGAAGCGGCTCTGCGCACGGAGGCCTACCGCGCGGCCAACGCCGCCCCCGAGATCCGGCGCGAAAAAGTGGAGGAAATCAAGGCTCGCCTTGCCTCCGGCGGCTACGCGCCGGATTCCCGGAGCATTGCCCGCAAACTTCTGGAAAGCGAAGCCTATCTGGCCGGGACCCTTGGGCGGTAGCCGCATCCTGCGCGCCCGCGTCCCTCTGGCCCTGGCCTCGGACTCGCCGCGGCGGCGGGCTTTGCTGCGGGCCCTGCGCCTGCCGGCGCGTTTTGTCTCTCCCCGGAGCGGCGCGGAACCCTCTCCGGAGCCGGGAGAACTGCCGGAACCCTTCGTTCTGCGCGCCGCCGCCGCCAAGGCGGCGTCCCGCCTCCCCTCGGCGGACCCGTCCGGAAGGCTCCCCCCCGATACTCTTGTCATCGCCGCCGACACTATTGTCGTCATCCAGGGGCGTATTCTGGGGAAACCGGCTGATCCCGCCGAAGCCCTGGAATTTCTCCGTCTGCTGGCCGGCAGAACCCATGAGGTTCTGACCGCCTGCGTTCTGGAGGGGACAGCCGGGCACAGGCGCTTTGTGGCGCGCACCAGAGTGACCTTGTGGAAATGCCCCGATTCCCTTCTGGCCGCCTACGCCTCCGGCAATGAACCCCTGGACAAGGCCGGAGCTTACGCGGCCCAGGGCCAGGGAGCCTTCCTGATCAAGCGCGTCCAGGGTTCCTGGAGCAATGTGGTCGGCCTGCCCGTGGCCGAACTCCTCCAGGCTCTCCTGCGCCTGGGGGCTGTGACGGAGGAAAAAGCCCTTCCTCCCTTCCCGCCGGGCGGGGGCGAAAAGGGCGGGTCAGCCCCGCGGGCGGAGGAGGGGGCGGCAAAAAGGAGCGCGCATGGCTTCCGGCCCGCGGCGGCATGTTGATATTCTGGCCCTGGGCTTCGCCAGGCTGGGCGGCATAGGCGCAATCCCCCGCGCCCCCGGAACTTGGGCCTCCCTGGCGGCCATCTGTCTGGCCCCCTTCATCTTCCTGCCCCTGCCCCTCTTTCCGCGCTTTCTTTTCCTGGCCGCGATCTATATTCCGGGCGTCCTGGCCTGCGCCCGGGCGGAGGAGATCCTTGGGGAGAAGGACCCTCCCCAGGTGGTCATTGACGAATTCTTTGGCCAGCTCCTCGTCTGTCTGCCCTTCGCCGGCCTGGAGACGGAATATCTGGCCGCCGCCTTCATCCTCTTCCGCGTCTTCGATATCGCCAAACCCTGGCCGGTGAGCGCCGCGGAAAAGGCGCCGGGCGGCACCGGAATCATGCTGGACGACCTGGTGGCCGCTCTCTACGCCATGATTTGCCTGGCCGCTCTGCGCTGGGCCACGGGCCGCCCCTGAGTATTACGGCATCATGGGCCATGCGCGATCCCGCGCCTTGCGGAAAAACCTGTACCACAAGCGCTTCGGGCCGCCGCGGACCTTTTTTATTCCGGCTGACGCCGGGTATTCAGCGGTTCACGTCAAAAAACTCTTTTTGTACCGGTAAAGGGAAGGGGCGGGCTTTTCGCGTTACCCTGCGGAACTACCGGCGGCAGGCAACCGCATACTTGTTGTTGGAGCTGATGCTTTGGTCGATGGCCCGCCCGTCTCGCAAGATCACGCAGTACGCGCCGCCACCGCCGCTGGCCTCGCCGGTCCAGTACGCTTCCTCGGGCCACCCGGCGGCAAAGGCAGCGCCTTGGGCGTTGGGATTGGGATTCTCAAAACTCCAATATGTATCTTTACGCGACACTGCCTGATATTCCTGGCGGGTCGGCATCTTGCCGCCGCCGACATAGTTATTGGCTGTCCAGTAGGTAGGATCAACCCCCGTGTACGGGCTGCCGTTGCAGGCTTGATACGCCTCACTCCAAGTCAGATACGAAGATGTGCCTACAGGAGCTTTGAACGCAGACAAAGGCCCGTTGCCGAACGATACCGCCTGCGTCACGCTGTATGTTTTGCCGCTTACAGTCACTTCCGCCTTGACCGTGATTATGCGC
>JAISMK010000042.1 GCA_031276785.1 Desulfovibrio sp.
CCGGACAAAAAGTGCTGTTGCGCATAGAGGCGGAAGATCCTTTTCCCTGCAAGGCCTTTATTCTCTCCAATCCGCCCCGCCTGGTGGTGGATCTGCCCGGCTCATGGCAGAAGATGCGGCCGCCGGCGGTGCCTTCCAACCGGGTTGTCAAGGGGGTGCGCATGGGTACCCAGTCCACGGGCCCGCGGCTGGTGCTGGATATGAGCAATCCTCCCCGCTACGAGATCAGCAGGCCCACGGATGCGACAGTGGTGATTGCGGTCCGATAGGGCAGGGGACTTTCTCTGCCTCATGGCGATGCGAAACTCCCGCTCTCTTTGTCTGGCTGATATCCGTGCGGCCATCCTCCGCGATCCCCTGGCGGCTTGGATTCATTTTTACCTTGAGAATCTGGATCCCGGTCGCGTCTTCTCCCGGATGCGGGTGGAGGAAAAGCATCTCGCCCCCACAGGCTTTCTCCATGCCTCTGTTTTGACTGCCTTCGCCGATATATCCTGCGGCCTGGGCACATTCCTGGCCCTGCCTGACGAGGATCACACCTTCGCCACTCTGGAAATCAAGACCAATTTTCTGCGCACTCTCCGCCAGGGCGAAATCCATTGCGCGGCCCATTCCAGGCACAAGGGCGGCGCCACCCAGGTCTGGGATGCGGAAGTGCGGGATCCGGCAGCCGGCACAACTCTCATCCTTTTCCGTTGCACTCAGATGATTCTGGACAAACGGCGGCTGTCCGGGGCAAGGGGAAAACGCGATCCGCAATCAGCAATTTTTCTTTAAAATTGCTATCTCAAGCCCCGTGCGCCTCGGCCCAGGTGGCGCCGGCGGCGCAGGATACCTGTAGAGGTACTAAGAGAGGGCTGCCGCCGGGGCGGACATTGCCCATCAAGTCCGCCAGGCGGGAGACGGCCTCTTCAGCGTTGGCCGCAGGGGATTCCAGGACCAGTTCGTCGTGGATCTGCAGGAGGAGCCGCGCGTCCAGGTCCTGAAGCCTTGTATCGCGGTCCACGGCCAGCATGGCCAGTTTGATGATATCGGCGGCGGACCCCTGTATGCGGGTATTGATGGCCTGCCTGCGGGCCTGGGTACGGAGCTGGTTGTTGCGGGAGGCAATCTCGGGGATAAAGCGCCTGCGGCCGGTCATTGTGGATACGAAGCCCCGGCTGCCGGCCTCTTCCTCCACAGCTTCGTAAAAAGAGCGGAGGCTGGAAAAGCGCTGAAAGTAACGGTCAATGAAAGCCTGGCCCTCTGCCGGGGTAATGCCCAGTTCCCTGGCCAGGCGCTTGGCGCCCATGCCGTAAATGATGCCGAAATTGATGGTTTTGGCGTTACGGCGCTGCTCCGCGCTGACAGCGGCCGGTTCCCGATCAAAAAGGAGGCCGGCGGTGCGGGCATGAATGTCTTCGTTGCCGCGGAAGGCTTCCAGCAGGGTGGGATCGCCGGAAAGGTGGGCCAGTATTCGCAATTCAATCTGGGAATAATCGGCGCAGATCAGAAGCCTGCCAGGGGCGGCAATGAAGCAGGAACGCATCCGGTTCCCCATAGGTCCCCGGATGGGAATATTCTGAAGATTAGGGTCGCTGGAAGACAGGCGACCGGTGGCTGTGGCCGTCTGATGGAAGGTCGTGTGGATGCGGCTCTGAGCATCGGCCAGGAGCGGCAGAGGATCCAGGTATGTGGAGCGCAGTTTCTCCAGCTTGCGGAACTGGAGAATGGTTTCCACAACCGGATGTTTGCCAGCGAGTCTTTCCAGGGATTCCTGTGATGTGGACGCGGCCCCCCCCCTGGTTCTGGACACTCTGGGCAGTCTCAGAACGGAAAACAGGATATCGGCAAGCTGAGGTCCGGATCGGATGTTGAAAGCCTGTCCGGCCTGACTATGGATACGGCTGGTCAGGAGATCCAGCTCCGCTTGCACCTCGGCCAGAAAGAGGGTGAAGGCCTCCCTGTCTATGGCGATGCCCCGCTCCTCCATGTCGGCAAGGATGGGGATCAGGGGCATTTCCAGGTCGGCGAAGACGGGGAGCAATCCGGCGGAGGCAAGGCGGTTCAGGAAAAGATCCCGCATGGTCAGGGCCAGGAGTCCAGGGTGAACTCCCGGGTCCAGGCCCGCCGATTCTCCCCAGCGGGCTGCCAGATGTGGCCAGGAATGGCCGCGGTCCTCGGGGTTAAGCAGATGGGCCGCCAGGGAAAGATCGAACCAGGCTTCCCGGGGCAGATGCCGCAGGGCGGGCTGCTTCCGGATCAGGGTTTTGCTGTCCGGGGCGACCAGAATCAGTTCCCGGGCGTAAGGAAGCAGGGCCTGAACCAGATCGTCCAGGGAGCCGGCGTACAGCCTTTCCCAAGGCTCGGGGAACCGGCCGGCTAGAAGCAGTCCAGACCAGTCCACCGCCAGAGGGACCAGGGCCAGAGCAATTTCGCTTTGAAGTCGCTCTGGCGGTGAAAGAGTGGAGATCCGCTCTCCCTCCCTGAGGCGCAGAGGAAACCGCGTATCAAAGTTAAGCGCCGAAGGGAGCGTTTCACAAGCAAAATGCTCCGGGTCAGGGCCGGAGAATCCGGGCAGGGCCGCGGGATCGCCGGCTGGGACAAAGGCGCCTGGGGCCGGAAAAGAAGAAAACAGATCGGCCTGAACCAGGGAGGATATTTTTCCGGCCGGCGGCGGAAGATCCTTTCCCTCCGGCCCGCCGGTCCTGCATGATTCCCCTGGCGGGGGGGCCTGGGGGGGAACGCCCACCGGATCTCGATCAAAAAACCCGGCCCTGTACATGGATTCCATCTCCCGGATCAGGCTGCGTAGTTCATATTCAGACAGAACTTCCGAGATCTTACGGCGATCCGTGGGGCGGAGGGCTAGTTCGGCCAGTCCGATTCCCCGGCAGCGGTCTGTGCGCAAGGTGGTCAGTTCCCGGCACAGCAGGGCGTTTTCCTTCTGCCCTTCAAGCTTGGCGCGGATCTTGGGCGGGACGGCCGCAAGGCGGTCGAAAAGATCCTCCAGATGAGGAAATTCCCGGATCAGTCCCAGGGCCGTCTTGGGCCCCACCTGCGGCACACCGGGAATATTGTCGCTGCTGTCGCCCACCAGAGCCTGGTAATCAGGCCAGGATTCCGGCGAAAAACCGGTTTCCCTCCGGAAATCGGCCAGGGAGACCAGCCGTTCATCCCTGGCGGCAGGATCCCAGAGAAAAACATTGTCATGCAGGCACTGCTTCAAATCCTTATCCGTTCCCAGCAGGACCACAGGGCGCTCCCCGCGCAGAGCGCAGGCCAGAGAGGCGATGCAGTCGTCCGCTTCGCAATCCTCTGCCACCAGGAGCTTCAGGCCCAAGGCGTCCACCAGACCGCACAGGGGTTTCATCTGCCGGGCCAGCGGTTCCGGAGTGGCAGAACGATGCGCCTTGTAGGCCGGGAAAAGCCTGTGCCGGAAAATTTCCCCTCTCCCGTCCAGAACAAAGGCGAAATGCCGGGGGCGTTCCTCGCGCAGCAGTCTGAACAGGAGGCGGGTCACCATATACAGGATGTTGGTGGGGAAGCCGTCGGAACGGGTCATGCCCTGCAAGGCGTAAAAACTTCGGAACACAAAAGCGGAGCCGTCCATCAGGTAGACGGGATCCGTATCCAGGCTAAGCCGGCTACGCAAGGACATCAGAATGTTTCCCGTGCCGGCTGCGGGGAGGCGCGCCCAGCCTGGGAGAAACCGCGCAGCAGAGCGAGCAGGGCCGCCTGGCTGAAGGGTTTGACCAGGAAATCCGTACAGCCTGCCAGCATACACTGGTATTTGAAGTCCGGCAGAAGTTGGGGAGCGAAGGCGACTATGGGAGTCAGGCGTCTGCCGGCCTCGGCCTCCAGGGCGCGTATGACCCGCGCGGCTTGATAGCCGTTCAGAAGGGGCATTTCCATATCCATGAAGATAACGTCAAAATCCTTGTTTTGAAAGGCGTCCACTCCTTGCAGGCCGTCATGCGCCTCGGTTACGCAATGGGCCGTGCCGCGCAGGTAGGAGGAAAATATCAGGCGTTCCTGAAGATCGGCGTCCACAAGAAGAAGGTTCAGGGAATCCTCCCCGCCGCTGTCGCCGGGAACGACCTGATAGTCGGGGATCAGGGGGTTCAGGGGGGAACCTAGGGTATCCATGCCGGGAAAGGTAAGAACTTCTGGAGGGGAGGCTTCGTCTTCGGCCAGGGACGCAAACGGGACGCTGACGCCCGGCGGGCCGAAGGCTGCCTCGCCGCTGCCCGTTGCCGGATGCGGCGCAGCAGTCCGCTTCCTCCCGGAGAGGGAAATATGGGCCGGGGACGCCCTGGCGGCGGAGGAGGGGAAGTCGCCTTCATTCTCCCGAAGAGGAAAAGAGATGCCTTGGAAGGATGCTTCCGCAGCGGCCCCGGCGCCAAAGGCTACCAGAAAGACAATGGAACGGGAGGTCGGGCTGAAGGTTTCCACCAGAAGTTCCCCTCCCATCTTGTCCATCAGGAAAAGGAGAATTTCGTGGCAGGCGCCCGCGAAGAATTCATCCTGTCGGCCACCCTGATTCCGGGAATCCCGGAGATCCTGTGGAGGCATAGGGACGGAGGAAGCCGCCCCGGCAGGAGCTTCTCCAGGGACGGAGCCGACGGCATCCGCCTGCGTTTCCGCGTCGGCTTCCGTGGATGTATACCACGCCACCGTAAACTGGATTCTGGTCTCAAACCCGTGGTCCATTCCCGTAGGGGCGGGGGCCAGCCCCAGAAAAGCGCGGCCCCCGCTCATGGGTCCGGCCACCTCAAAAAGCGCCCGCAGAAGAGTGTGCCGCAGGAGCAGGCCGGCACCCCGCACTCTTGGATCAATGCGCTTGTCCACCTCGCAGAACAGGGCCGTACCTTGCTTGTGCAGGACGGGCAGAATCTGCAGAAAAACCTCCTCCAGAATCTGCATCAGATCCAGAGGGACGGAAACGATAGGGGCGTGTTCCGCCTCGGCCAAGGCAATGTGGAAGATATCATCAAAGGCGAACTGGTGGGCGCGGATCATTTGCGCCTGCTGCAGAAGGAAGGAATCCCGCCCGGCGGAGCCGGCTTTGCCGGCGCCGCCCGTCTCTCGCTCCGGGGGAGGATTGCCCTCTGGAGGGAACCCTTGGAGAAGGCTGGGAAAGAGGAGGGATTGAATCTGGCGGCAAGAGGCGGCGAACAACAGGGCCAGGGCTTGGTTGTGCTGGCTGGTTCGCGCGCATTCCCGGCGCAGCCGGGCATTTTCCTCTTCCAGTTCCCGGTCCGTAAGGGAACAGGCAAGGGTCAGCCGGCCTTCCGCGTCCTCCAGAACCGGGCGCAGAGACATGAGCGTGAATGTGCCGGTTTCGTTCGTCTTGCGGCGCAGAACCACCACCTGGGCGCATCTCGGCTGCTCCCGCAAGGCCGCCAGCAGGTGATCGGCCATCTCCCCTACGGGCAGAAAGTCGCTCAAATAGGTCTTCTCGCTCAGCAGGTGGACAGGGGATTCATAGCCCAGCAGAGTGGCAAAGGATGCGTTGACCTGCAGGAAGCCGCCGTCGTCGCGCATCAGCAAAAAGCCGGCGCCGGCGTCCTGAAAAAAGGATTGGTCCGCGCCTCCATCCAGGCGATCCGGATGGGGAGTGCCCTCGTTAAGGCTGCGCAGGGCCTCGTCCCGTTCCTCCTGAGCCTTGGATGCCAGAGCCTGGGCCGCGGCCAGATCGGTCCGGAGCTTGCGTAGAGTGGTGCGCAGGGAAAGGGGAAGGGGCGTGGCCGCAGGAAGGCTCCCATGCCGGACAAAGTGACGCAGGGCCAGAGCCAGGTCGCCGCTGGTCCGGCTCTCCCAGCGATACTGGGCATAGGAAAGGAGAAAAAAGAGGCAGAGGGCGCCGGCAAGGATCAGGATAAGGGAAACGGGAGCAAGGCTGCCGGCCTGCTTGTCCTCCTCCGGCAGTACCACCAGGAGAGCTTCCTCAGCTCCCCTCCCGCTGCTGAGGATTCCGATGCCCGCCGGAATGGAGGAGTTTTCCACAGAGATGTCCGCAAGGACTGATCCAGCAGTGCCGTTCAGGGCCTGGAGCAGTGTCCGGGCGGAAACGTCCAGGCCGGCGCGGGAGCTTACCAGGCTGAAATTTTCGCTCGCGCCGGGGGACAAGATGGCGATGTCCGCGCCGTGGCGGGCCTTGAAACGGCCGATAATTTCCGCCGAAATGGGATGAGAGACCAGGACTGCCCGCACCTGGGCGTGGCTTGAGCGGGCGGCGGCGCTGAGACGGAGTTCGCCGTCGGCCTCAATGAAAGCCGCCGCATTCGTGCCGGCCAGAGCCTGGCTGACAAGGGCGAATTCGCCGCTGGTCCGGGCATCCGCGCCGCCGCTGGCCGGCTCCCCTGAGGCCAGGGGCGCGCCGTGGTCGTCATAAAAAGACAAGCGCACATCCGGCCATAGCAGAGAGTAGGCGCTTGTCAGGTATGCGGCGGAGGTTGTGCCGGTCAGGCGGCCGGCGGCGCGTTCCGCCCAGGTCCTGGTCTGCCGCAGTTCTTCATCCAGATCGATCCGGACAACGTCCACCAGTTCCAGCGTCTGACGTTCAAAATCAACGCCGCGGACAACATGGGACACATATATGGCAAGTCCTGCCGCCGCCAGACACAGGCCCATCCCCAACAGGAGGGAACGCGGGGCGAAAAGATGCCGCAAAAAGGATTCTGATGTGCCCTGCATGTCAGCGATACCCTGTCCCATACAGCCAACCCCGGTCCACGGGCTGCACAACGCCGTTCCGCCGTTTTCCTGAAGCCTTATTCCCGGGAAATGGGAAATGGCTGAAAGCGGACCGTTATACAGGCATACTCCATTTATCGGCCGGATTCAATCGGGGTTAATGGACTGGAGCAATTCAAAATGAAATTACTCTGGCTGCCGCGCGGGTCAACCCCGCCGCATAGACATAAGCACAATGTATTTGCGCTAGAGCAGTTTAACTTTGAAAAGTTGGACTGCTCTGCAAGAATTTGCTCGCAAATCCTTGCCGTGAAATGCTTGTAGGCGGGCTTTGCCCGCCGTTAAGCAAGCATTTCAAGCGTAAAATGCTCTATTTTGTCGATTCTGGGAAATGCCTGCCAGGGGAATCAGCGGCCGTCTTCTGCCGGAGCGTCAAAGCCGGCGGCTTCCACGGCCCGCCGGACCGCATCAGGAGAGACAGGAGCTTTGGGGTCCATGTCCGTCCACTTGGCCCGGCCCGTAGACAGATCCACCTCCACCCCGGTCAGGCCCGGAACGGCGCCCACAGATCTGGCCACGGCGTTCTTGCAATTCTGGCAATGCATTCCTTTTACTGTGACGGCAGGCATGGTTTTCCTCCGGGCGTTAGGGTCTATTTGCCCGCGCCGGCAGCGGCCGGAACGGGAGAATGTATTCTATACGTTTCCAGGCCTGTTGTCAGCAAAAGTGGGCCTGGTCGGGCGGACTCCCGGCCCGCCGGAGTAACTCACCGCCACGGAGACTTTCAACATCGACTTGTCTCCCGGCTTCCATGTGCCGGAGTCGATCTTCTTCCAGCCTCCGCGCAGAGGAACGGCCACAGCTTGGGCATTCTCTCCCTGCCGCTGGATGCCCCGCGTATGGTCAAATTCGGATTCCAGATAAAAATTGCAGGAGGCAATTTTTATCTGGAATCCGAATAAGTTGAATAAGACAGATGCTTGGCGATAAAGATTTACGGTGCGCGTGATCTTTTCCTCCGGCATTCGTATTACACGTTGTGTCGTCATTTTTGCAAAAGTGGCAGTCTCGGCAAGGGCGGCTCCCGATGACGATCCATGTCCAAGATCCAGGCGTCGATCATGCGCCGGGCCAGACTGAGCGGGTGGGGCAGCGCCGGCAGGCCGAGGCGGGGAAAAAAGGCCGCGTGGATCAGTTCCTCTTCCTGCAGGAGGATTTCGCCGTCCGCGTTATCCGTGACAAAGCCGACCATCAGGCCGCTGGGATAGGGCCAGGGCTGGCTACCGAAATAAGTAAGGTTGCCTACCGCAAGGCCGGTTTCCTCCAGAACCTCCCGGCGGGCGCATTCCTCCAGGGATTCGCCGGGCTCCAGAAATCCGGCCACCAGGCCGTAGTGCGGGCCGGTAAAGGTTCGGGCGCGGACCAGCAGGATGCGATCCCGCCGGCGGACCAGAGCCAGGATGGCCGGGGTTATGTGGGGAAACAGCAACCGGCCGCAGCCCGGGCAGCGCTGGGACAGATGCGTATCCGGCTCCGTCCCGGTCCCGCAGGCCGGGCAATGGCGGGTATGCTCCTCCCAGTGAATCATTTCCCGGCCCTTGCCCGCCAGCCGGTATAGAGGCTCTCCCAGAATATCGTAGGCCGCGCGCAGGCCAACCTGGACAAAGCCCTGCTCCGCGCCTGGCAGGTGCGCCAGGCAGGCCTTGCAGAGGATTCCTTCATGTCTGCCCAGAATATGCACCTTTCCTGCCGGGGGAAAGGGCGGGCCGGCGCTGCGGCACAGGGCGTCCGGGCCGTTGGCGGGAGTGCGCAGGAGCAGCCTGTCTGAGTTGAAGAGAAACCAGATCGCCTCGGGGGGCATGTTTTCCGCCTTTTCCATGGCAACCATCTCAAAGCGAAACTGTTCTAATTCCAATTCCAGGTTAAAAATGCTTTAATTTTTGACCTGTAATTGGAATGCTCGACAGAATGTCGCGCTGAAATGCAAAGCATTTCGAGAGGAAGGGCGAAATCACATTTTCGCCGCAGCCGACAGATAAAAATTGCAGGAGGCAATTTTTATCTGGAATCCGAATAAAGTGTAATTGCTTCATATGAGTTATGCCGATACCCAAGCGAATACCTTCTCAGGTTTGATGGGGCAAAAGGAATCAGCCGGGCTGGGCCAGATCCTCCAGAATGAGCGCCGCGGCGCGGCCGGGAGAGCCTGGTTCTCCCAGGCGGCGGCGGATTTCGTCAAGATCGCGCCGTACGCCATCGGAAAAGGAGGAGTCTTCCTGAGGGGCCAGCCAGGGCAAGGCCGCGCCGGCCAGAGATTCCTCGTTGCAGGCGTCTTGCAGCAGTTCGGGAAAGACTTCCCTGCCCAAGATGAGATTGGGCAGGCTGACATAGGGAATGCGAATCATGGCCTTGCCGATGCGGAAGCTTAAAGGAGAGACTTTATAGGCGACCAGGGTAGGGACGCCCGCCACCGCGCTCTCCAGAGTAACCGTGCCGGAGGCGGCGATGAGCAGGCGGCAGCGGCGCATGAAGCGCCAGCGGTTCTCCGGGTTTTCCCAACGGACTGGCACATCATCTGGCCAGTTAGCGCGCAGCAGGGCATCGTCCAGGCCCGGAGCGCGCACGCAGGCGAAGACCAGATCGGGGAGGCGGCGCAGCAAAAGGCGGGCGGTCCGGCCGAAAACCGGCAGCAGGCTGGTTATTTCGCGCCGGCGGCTACCGGGAAACAGGCCGATGAGATTTGGTTCCGGAAGCAGGTGGGCCAGGGAGGGATAGCGGACCAGATCCACCACCGGGTTGCCCACATAGTCAATCTCCAGGCCGAAGTTCCGGTAGAACTCCTGCTCGAAGGGCAGAATTGAGATTAGCCGGCGCACATGCCGGCGCAGGAAGAGTACTCGCCCGGGGCGCCAGGCCCATACTTTGGGGCTGATATAATAGTATACCGGGATGTTCAGCGCCCGGGCCGCCTTGATCAGCCGGAAATGGAAGTCCGGGGCGTCAATGACGATGAGAGCGCGGGGCCGGTGCTGGGCCAGGGCGACTTTCATGGCCGAAAGCATCCGCAGGATGCGCGGCAGGCGGTTCACCACCTCGACAATGCCCATGACGGAAAGATCCTCGGCCGCGAACAGGCAGCGCAGGCCGGCCGCGCGCAGGTGCGGCCCGCCCGTGCCCAGCAGGGTAAGGGAGGGATCCAGGGCCGTCAGGGCCTGCGCCAGAAGGGCGCCGTGCATGTCTCCGGACAGCTCCGCGGCGCTGATCCACAAGGCTCCGCTCATGCCTCTTCCGCCGGAAAGGCGCGAAAGACATAGTCCTGAAGCGCTTGGGGCCAGGGGCGGGGGGCGATGCCCGTGGCCCGTGCAAAGGCGGAGGTATCCAGTACCGAGAAGGCCGGCCGCGCGGCTTTCTGCGGATAGGCGGAAGAGGGAACGGCATTGATCAGGCATTCCCTTTGAGCCAGGCGGGCCGCCTCCGTGGCCAGATCGCACCAGCTTGCCCTGCCGGCGTTGACAATGTGGAACAGGCCCGCGCCGCCGGCATCCACCAGTTTCAGGCTGTACTGGGCCAGATCCAGGGTATAGGTGGGGGAGCCCACCTGGTCGTGGACCACGTTCAGCGTCTTTTTTCCCCGACAACGTTCCAGAATGGTGTGGACAAAATTCGCTTTTCCCGGCCCGAACAGCCATGCGGTACGGATCACGGCGCAGTTCTTCAAGCTCAGGGAGAGCAGGGCATCCTCTCCGGCCAGCTTGGTTCTGCCGTAAACGCTTTGCGGGTCCGGGGCATCCTCTTCCGTATAGGGGCTGTCTTTTTTCCCGTTGAAGACGAAGTCGGTGCTGTAATGAATCAGGGCGCAGCCGAAACTTCCGGCCGTCCGCCCGGCCATGAGGGGTACGGCCCGGTTGAGCAGGTCGGCATCGTCGGGATGGTCTTCGGCGTTCTCCACCTGGGTATAGGCCACAGTGTTGAAAATGCAGGCTGGTTCAGTTCTTTCCGCCAGAGCTTTCAGGCGGTCGCCGGCATCCGGGGCGGTATAGTCTATGCTGGCGCGATCCGTTCCCTCGACCTCCCAGCCGTCCTCGGCCAGAACCCTCATCAGGGTCTGGCCCAGCATGCCGTCAAGGCCGCCCAGCACCAGGGCTTTGCGTAAATGCGTCATAGCCTGCCTCCATACCAGGAATCCACAAAGGAACGGTAGGCGCCGGAGGTGACCCCCGCCACCCAGGGGGCGTTGTCCCTGTACCACCCCAGAGTTTCCTCCAGACCCCGCTCAAAGCTGAAGGACGGAGTAAACCCGAGTTCCCGCCGGGCCAGGGAATAGTCCATGGCATAGCGGAAGTCGTGTCCGGGGCGATCCGCGACAAAACGGATCAGGGATTCGGGTCTGCCGCAAAAATCCAGAATCCTCCGGACAACATCCAGGTTGCTGCGTTCGGCTCCCCCTCCGAAGTTGTAGACGGCGCCCGGGCGTCCGCCGGTCAGGGCCAGCCAGATACCCCGGCAATGGTCCAGCACATGGATCCAGTCGCGCACATTGCCGCCATCCCCGTAGAGAGGTAGGGGCTGGTCGGAGCAGGCCCGCAGATACATGAAGGGGATTAGTTTTTCCGGAAACTGGCGGGGGCCGTAGTTGTTGGAGCAGCGGGTGACGATGACGGGAAAGCCGTAAGTCTCGTGCCAGGCGCGGCAGAGGAGGTCCGCTGATGCCTTGGAGGCGGAATAGGGGCTGTTGGGTGCAAGCAGGGAGGCTTCGGTGAAAGCCGGGTCCAGCGGGCCCAGGCTACCGTATACCTCGTCCGTGGATACATGGACAAAGGCGGTCAGGCCGCGCCGGCGCGCGGCCTGCAAAAGAACATGGAGGCCGGCAATGTTGGCGCGCAGAAAGGGAGAGGCATCGGCAATGGAGCGGTCCACATGGGTTTCAGCCGCGAAGTTGACCACGGCGTCAATTCTGTGCTCCTCCATAATGCGTTCCACAGCCGGAGCATCGGCTATGTCCGCCCGCTCAAAGACATAGCGGCCGGCAAAACGCCGGGCGGCATCCTCAGCATTGGCTGGATTGCCGGCGTAGGTGAGGCAGTCCAGGTTGCAGACAAAGACATCCGGCTTATCTGCGAGCAGCATATACAGAAAATTGCTGCCGATAAACCCGCAGCCCCCGGTCACCATGATGCGCATGCAGAACCTCGGTCAGGCGGAACGCCTTCAGGCCTCTTCCTCGTCAGCTTCCTTTTTTTCCTTTTTCTTGGCGGCCTGGGGAGAAATGTCTATCTCGTCCGGCTCGGTGGTCGCTTTTTTGAAATTCCTTATGGCCCGGCCCAGACCGCTACCTATTTCGGGCAGCCTTTTAGCCCCGAAAATGACAAGCACCACCACAAGGATGACCAGAATTTCCTGTGTGCCGATCATAAGGCCTCCAGGCGGGGAAAGATTATGCGCGACGGGGACGGATTGTAGTCTTCCCTTCCCCGGCGGTCAATCGCCGGGGAAGAGAAGCAGGGCGCTACCAGTTCAGGCCCAGAAGCTCAAAGTGGGCTTGGGGATGAGCGCAGGCTGGACATTTTTCCGGGGCGGAGTTGCCGTGGTGGATATAGCCACAGTTCCGGCAGCGCCAGGTCACGTCCGCGCCCTCGCGGCGGAAAACTATGCCTTCCTTGATGTTGCGGGCGAAATCCAGAAAACGCTTTTCATGCCACTTTTCCGCTACAGCCACGGCGCGCATTACGGAGGCGATTTCCCCATAGCCTTCCTCATCGGCAATGGCGGCAAAGGAAGGATACATTTCCGTGTACTCGTGGTGTTCCCCGGCGGCGGCGGCCAGCAGATTGTCCTGAGTGGCGGCGATTACCCCGGCTGGGAAGGATGCGGTGATTTCCAGTTCGCCCCCTTCCAGAAACTTGAACAGGCGCTTGGCGTGCTCCTTTTCCTGGTTGGCGGTTTCCTCAAAAATGTCGGCAATCTGGACAAAACCGTCGCTCTTCGCCTTGGAGGCGAAAAAATTGTAGCGGTTGCGGGCCTGGGATTCGCCGCCAAAGGCGGTGAGAATGTTTTTTCCCGTCCGGGATCCTTTTAGTGATTTCATTGCCTTGGCTCCTGTGGGCTTGGGGTGGAAGGGGATTCTTTTCTTGCCGTCCTTTTGGGAAGTTATTCAATCAAGATAATGCGATCCGCATCTATTTCACGCGCTTTCTGTCTTTGTCAATTTCTCCTTGTATTTCGACAATGTTCTGGGCGGTTATAGTCCATCCTGCCCATATATCATGATCAATTTTCACATGCACTGTTCCTGGTCCGTCTTGAAACATATATTTATCATAGCAGTCATCCTTTGCGTCAGGGCAATTTTAGAACAATTTCATTTTAAAATTGCTCTGGCGGCGGGGCGGATACACCGCAGCCCGCCCATGAGGAGCAGGCGAAACCGCGTTTCGCCGTAAGCGCCGAATGGAGCGTTTCAAAAGCAAAATGCTCTAAAGTCTAGGATGGATTGCTCCAGCCCATGAAGTCCTTGATATTTCGGTAAAAAATTTTTTCCAAGTGAGTCTCCGTCAGGCCGCTAACTTCCGTGCGCAGAATTTCCACAGCGTGGTGATGGAAGGGAGCGTCGCTACCCCAGAAGATGCGCTCGGCGCCCACTTTGTTATAAGCCTCCTTAATCTTGGTGTGCATGGGCATGCCGGAGGTTTCCAGCCAGATATTATCGTACTTCGCGGCCATATCAATGGCTGCCTGGATATACACGCCATGCCCGTGTCCCATGTGCACCATGACGATACGGGCGTCGGGATGGATTTCCGCTAGCCGTGCGATGCTCCAGGGCAGGGAAAAGGGGGGATGGCCGGAGTGGATGAAGATGGGCGCGTTCATCTCTCGCGCCCGTTCCACCAGGGGGAAAACGACGGCATCGTCAGCCGTGTAGGCGTTAAAGAGGGGGTGGAGCTTGAGGCCGGAAAACCCTTCCCTTTGCACCAGAGAAGAGAAGATCGCCACGGCCTGCTCGCCCTGAGCAGGATCCATCCAGGCCAGGGCGGCGAAATGCGCCGGCGATTGGGCAAGAGCCGTTGCGGTGACGGCGTTGTCCGGATAACTGATGATGGCTTTTTCAATATCGTGCCGCTCCATGGCCGCCAGCATTTCCGGCGCGGACAGTCCCACATCACACCAGGAACCGAAATATCCCACATGGGCATGGGCATCAATTTTTTTCATCAATTTTCTCCTGTCTGTGGTTTGAGACATCAGCCGCATACATATACCAAAACCCGACAAAAGGCACAACAGCCGGGTAGCGCCGGAGAGCAGGACGGAATATATTTTTATTGAAATTGATAGTCATTATCTATATGCTGCGGCAAAATCGCGGGAGCTTCCGGAGGAAAGCGGCTTCAGGCCAAAATTCCAGCCGCCTGGTGCGGAGTGCAGCGTGGCTGTTCACGTTGCGGAAAAGAACGCCAACATTGGCAAGGAGTGATGAGGTATGGCTAATGTGCTTATTGTTTATGGATCCACAACTGGGAATACGGCCTCTGTTGCGGAACGCATTGCCAAGATTCTGAGCGGAGAAGGGCATACGGTAACGGTGCTTGATGTGGTAAATGCTAAAGCCGATAATCTATGTAATAATCAAGATTGCGTTATTTTTGGCTGCTCAACTTGGGGTGATATGGAAATAGAATTGCAAAGTGATTTCATTTCCTTATTTGATTCTTTTGATCGTATCGGAGTTAATGGATGCAAAACGGCTTGCTTCGGTTGCGGTGACAGTGGATATACACATTTTTGTGGTGCTGTTGATGTTATTGAAGAGCGCCTGGAAGAACTTGGAGCCGTAAATATCATCAACAAATTGAAAATTGATGGAGATCCGGACGCTTCAGAAGATGAAATAGACGCCTGGGCCAGGAGCGTGCTGGCCGCGCTGTAAATAGAACAGTTGGACTTTGAAAAAGTTGGACTGCTCTGCAAGGATTTGCTTGCAAATACTTGTCGCGAAATGCTTGCAGGCGAGCTTGTACGCGCCGTCAAGCAAGCATTTCAAGCGTAAAAGGCTCTAGTCGGCCGTCTATCCCGGCCGCTGCCAAGCGGCCGGGTGCGGCGAAAGCGCGTTTAGTCGTTAACAGCCTGTTGAAAAACAGGCTGCCTGCGCCAGAATGTAGTTTTCAACATCCTGTTAAGCTTTGAAGAGAACGTTTCAAAATAGAAATGATTTGTGCCCGCCCTGGCGCTGTTAAGCGCCAGGGCAATTTACTTTAGAGCAGTCCAGTTTTTTCAAAGTTGAAACGTTCTAAAATCGCCTCGCCGGAAAACAGGCTAGGGAAAATAACTGCTGCCTCCGGCGGTAAAAAATGCGGGTAATGCTTTATTGAGAAATTTTTTCGGGTAGTCTATAGATTGACGGACCAATCCATTGGAATCGGGAGTCCCCCGGCTGTATCCGTTTTTTACGGAATTCCGGCATTTATTGCCTTTTTTGGACTGCCGAAGCGGCCTTGCTGGAGCAGGAGATTGTTCGTTGAACGCTAAAGAGCTGCTCAAAACCAATTACCACCAGATACTTCTGGTGTTTTTGGCCTTCCTGGCCATGGTGCTGGTCAGCTATTTCTATGTCAGCAACATAGTGCGGCGGCAGATGCAGATCATCGGCGACGGCAGCATGGATGTTACCCAGACGGCCGTTTCCGCCGGCCTCATGGAAACAGAGCTGCTCTTCGCCAATATGGTCCAGACCATGGAAATCATGCTAAGCGCCGGAAAAAACAACCAGGAACTCCTGGTATACCTGAGGGATACGAACAGTTATTGCAACGCTGCCCGCTCTCCCCTCCCGGATTTCATGAAAGTCTATGCTTACGTTAGATTGTGTCGTCATAAGATGTTAGCCCAGAGGGCAATAC
>JAISMK010000087.1 GCA_031276785.1 Desulfovibrio sp.
ACGCGGCTCCAGCCGTCTGGACGCCCTGCTCACCGGACCCGGCCTGCCGCCCCTGTGGGTGGAGTGCAAAAACGTCACTCTGGTGGAAGATGATGTTGCCGCCTTCCCCGATGCCGTCAGCCTGCGGGGCAGGAAACATCTGGAGGAAATGATGTCTGTCGCGGCCTCGGGAGAGCGGGCAGCCTTTTTTTATTGCGTCCAGCGGCCTGACGGCCGCTGTTTCGGCCCTGCGGACTATGTTGACGCCGCCTATGCGGGGTTGTATTTCCAGGCATTGGAGGCTGGCGTGGAGATGTACCCATACAGGGCGATCCTGTCCCGTCAGGGCGTCGATCTGGGGACGAACCTGCCCCTTGTCCGGCGCTCCCGAACCCTTGGCCCGACGCCCGCCCTGCCGGCGGGATCCGGGGACGCGCGATGACCGCACCTTTCACCTGTGGCGGAGTGGCTCTGCTGGGGCCGCCCAATGCCGGCAAATCCACCCTGCTCAATGCCTGCGTTGGACAGAAAATGGCCATTGTCTCGCCCCGTCCGCAGACAACGCGCAACAAAATCACCGGGATCCTGTCCGACAAGGATTCCCAGATTATTTTCATGGATACGCCCGGAATCCACCACCAGGCCAGGGGCAAGATGACCCGGCTCATGTTGCAGTCCGCCTGGGAAGCGGCGGAAGAGGCCGACGCTCTGTGGGTCATCCTGGATGCTGACTTGTATGCCCGCCGGCCGGAATTTTTGGACAATGACCTTATTCCCTTGCGGGCAACAATCGCCGCTGAACGGCGGCCGGTCTTCGTCCTGGCCAACAAGGCGGATCTGCTGGGAGACAAGAGCCGGCTGCTCCCTCTACTGGAAAGCCTGCATGAACTCTGGCCCGCAGCGGAACTGTTTCCTGTCTCCGCCCTGACCGGGGAAGGCCTGCCTGTCCTGCTGGCAGAGCTGAAGGCCGTCCTGCCCGAGGCGGAAGCCCGTTTTCCGGCGGATCAGGTGTCCACCCTGCCTCTGCGCTTTCTGGCGGCGGAACTTATCCGGGAAAAATTGTTCTGCTCCCTGCGCCAGGAAATCCCCTACCACACGGCCGTGGACATTGAAGCCTGGGAGGAAGACACGGCCACCGGCCATGTGAGCATCCAGGCCGTTGTCTATGTGGGCCGTCCCAGCCACAAGGCCATTGTCATCGGCCGGGGCGGGAGGAACCTCAAACAGGTGGGACAGAGCGCCCGGGAGGAAATCATGAAGCTGCTGGAACGCAGGGCGCGTCTGGATATCTGGGTCAAAGTGCGGGAAGGCTGGGTGGAGGATGTTTCCTTTCTGCACGCTCTGGGCCTTGGCCTTGGGGAATTTTCAAAATGAAAAGACTCTGGCGGCCAGCCGGGCCGTAGCGGCGCCTGAAAACAGGAGCATGGGAAATGGACGAGCGGGAATTGCAGGACCGTTTCGAGGCGGTGCGCGCGCGCATTGCCGGAGCCGCCCGGCGTTCCGGCCGCGACGGGCGGGATGTGCGCCTGGTGGCGGCGTCCAAAGGGCAGGATGCGGCAACCATTATCCGCCTGGCCGGATACTGGGCCGGCCGGGGAGACAGGCCGGCCTTCGGCGAGAACTATATCCAAGAATCCGTCGCCAAACGTGCGGAAGTGGAACGTCTTGCTCCCGGCCTGGACCTGGAGTGGCATTTTCTCGGGCGCCTGCAAACCAATAAGGCCAGGGACGCCGCCGGACAATTCCGCCTAATCCATTCCCTGGATTCCCTCCGGCAGGGCCTCGCCCTGCAAAAAGCCGGCGCGGGAGGATCGCCGGAGGCCCCGGCCCAGCCCGTCCTCATCCAGATCAACTTGGGCCGGGAGGCGCAAAAATCCGGCATTCCGCCCGAAGATGCGGAATCCCTGGCCCGGGATCTGACCAGGATGACCAGGTTGGATGTTCAGGGCCTGATGTGCCTGCCGCCGGAGAGGGAAGAGGCTGAAAGCGTCCGCCCCTTTTTTCGCAGCCTGCGGGAACTGCGTGACGCCTTGCGCCCGATCCTCGGACGCCCTCTGCCCCATCTGTCCATGGGCATGTCCCATGATTTTGAAATCGCGGTGGAGGAGGGCGCCACTCTGGTACGGGTGGGAACGGAGATTTTCGGCCCCCGGAGGTGAGCCGGCCCCGTTCCGATCGCCGGCAGACAAATTCCGCGCGCCGTTGCCCTGCGGGGCTGGCGCCGGGGCTGCCGCACAATGCGCAACCGCGGTCCTCCGGCGGGCCGCCGGGAGGAACTGAGCATGGACTTGGCGACAATTGTGGGAATGGTCGTTTCCTTTGGCCTTATTTTCACGGCCATTCTGGTGAACGGCGATCCTCTGCTGTTTCTGGACGCCCCTTCCGCTCTCATAGTCTTCGGGGGCACCTGCGGGGCCACCCTTACCCAGTATCCCCTGGGCAGCTTTCTGCAGATCGGCGCCCTCATCCGCAAAACCCTGGTGGACAAGACGCCGGAAACCAACCAGCTTATCAACCGCTTCATCGACTACGCCGGACGGGCGCGGCGGGAAGGCATCCTCTCTCTGGAGAACATCGTCAACGGCATAGCCGATCCTTATCTGAAAAAGGCCCTGCAGCTGACCGTGGACGGCCTGGAGCCGGAAACCATTCAGAATATTCTGGAGGCCGAGATCCAGAACACCGAGGCCCGCCACGAGGTGGGCATTGAACTGTTGCGCGCCATGGGCGGATATGCCCCGGCCATCGGCATGATGGGAACTGTCATCGGCCTGGTGCAGATGCTGGAAAACATGAGCGACCCCAGCACCATCGGCAGTTCCATGGCCCTGGCCCTGATCACCACTTTTTACGGCACGATCCTGGCCAATCTGGTATTCCTGCCCCTGATGGGCAAACTGCAGCAGCGCTCGCGGGAGGAAATCCTGATCATGGAATTGCAGATGGAAGGAGTACTCGGCATCTCCCGGGGAGAAAATCCGCGGATCATCATGGAAAAGCTGAGCAGCTTCCAGACCCCTAAAGAACGCCGGCGGCCGGCCTAGGCCGGAAAAATGCGGAAAAACGCCGGCAGGATGGAGATATGGCCAGACGGACGAAAACAGGCGGAGACCAGAGCGAGGCCAACTGGCTGATCACCTTCACGGATCTGATGACCCTCCTGCTGACCCTGTTTGTCCTCCTCATCAGCCTGTCCGTTATTGACGAACGGGCAAGACGCGTTGTTCTCGGCTCGGTGTCGCAGGGTTTCGGACTGGACGCCGGCATCCACAACCCCCTGTCGCCAAGGAACACCGGCGCCCTGGTGGAACCCGGGCCTATGGATCTGCCCCCGGAGGATCTTGCCTCCCTGCGGGATAAAATTTTCGATGATGCAAGTAAGGATTTGGATTTTCAGGAAAACAAATATGTCCAGATCCTTTCCATCAACGACCAGGTGCTTTTTTTGCCCGGCCAGACCAGCCTTAGCCCCTCGGGAACCGCCCTTCTGGACAAGCTCCTGCCCTATCTGCAGCAACTGGAACACCCCCTGCTGGTGGCCGGGCACACCGGTCCCCGGCGGGACGAAGAGGGGGCCGGCTACCAGGTGAGCTTCTCGGACCGGGGAATGGACAGCACCTGGCTCCTCTCCTTCCAGCGGGCCCTGGCCGTTTACCGGCACTTCACCCTGCGCGGCATTCCGGCGGAAAAACTGATGCTTGAAGCCTTCGGCCAGTTCCATCCCCGCTACGCCAACACAACGGAGGAAGGCAGACGGAAAAACCGGCGGGTGGACTTGGTCCTGGACAAGCGCAACCGCGAATGGATCCGCAGAATCAAGGCCATGCAGGAGACAGGGGAGGTGCCCCGGCAGGCGCCCGTACACTACTTCAAAGGATTCCGCTTTGATTTGACCATGCCCGGTTCAGCCGGAGGGAGGCCATGATGGCCCGCGGAAAAACGCAAAGAACCTCCTGGACTCCCGTCTGGCTGACGACCTTTTCCGATCTGGTGACGCTGCTGATGACCTTTTTCGTTCTGCTGCTCAGCATGTCCAGCATGGATGCCACCACTCTGGCCCGCATCAGTTCCTTCACCGGGGGTTCGGACTCCATTTCCTTCAGCGGCGCGGGGCGCATTCCGGAACGCGTTGAACTCGTGGCCGCCCTGCTCAAGGAGCCGCGCAACGTCCTGGACAAGGCGAATCGCATCAAAGACCTCCTGTTTCCGCGCGACCTCCTGCCTCCGGAGCTCTCCCGGGGCGAGCTGGAGAAAAATCTGGCCATCCTGGCCCACCCGGAAGGGGTCGCCATTGTTTTGACAGAAGAGCTGATCTTCGCGCCGCAATCCTATGAACTGGACGCCAAAGGCAAAAAGTTGATCGACCAGCTTACTCCTGTTATTCTTTCGGTAAACGCGGACGCCAATATCAGCGGTTTCACGGATTCAGCCCCCTCCAGGGGAATCGACAACGACACCCTCTCCGCCCTGCGCGCTCTTGCCGTTCTGGAACGATTTCTGCAAGGAGGCATTCAGGCGGATCGCTTCTCCGTCAGCGGATACGGCGACGACAGGCCCATGCACTCCAACGCGACCGAGGAAGGCCGCCGGAAAAACCGCCGGGTGGAAATCCTGCTCAAGACAGCTCCCAGAGTGGGCAGCTATGTCAACTGAATTACCCCGGCGGTACACCCTGTTCCCGCGGCTGCCCGGGCGGCGGCCCCGCCGCGGAGGCCAAGCGTAATTTATTTGCGCCTTCAGGCCCGGGATGGGCCTGGCTTAGATCATTTTACGCTTGAAATGCTTGCTTAACGGCGGGCAAAGCCCGCCTACAAGCATTTCGCGGCAAGGATTTGCCAGCAAATCCTTGCAGAGCAATTCAACTTTTTTAAAGTTAAACTGCTCTAAAGAAAGCCCGCTGCGTAATATCAGGGCAGAAATGCGCCAAGGCAAAACCAGACAGGCTCCCGGCTGTGATTTGAACTCAAATAAGAGGATCGGCCAATGGCTAAAAAAGAACTGACGGACGGCCAGCCGCCGAGAAAAAAAAGCAAGTTCAAGTGGTTTCTCCTCTTCTTGTTTCTCCTGCTCCTTTTGGGCGGAGGCGCCGCAGGGGCCTGGATTTTCTTTCTGAACGGCGAATTGCCGGATTTTCTGGCCAAAAGAACAGGGGCCGGTCCGGCCCCGTCCGCCGCCACAACCCCTGCCGCGCCGGGAGGGCCTGTGGGCAACAACATCCCGTTGCCTGTATTCACGGTGAATCTGGCCGACCCGCTGGGCCAGCGCTTCATCAAGCTCTCCCTGGAGGCTGAAGTGGCCGATGGCCAGGTGGCGCAGGAATTGCAGCGCAACATGGCCCGCATCCGGGACAGCATCATCATGCTCCTTTCCAGCAAGAGCTATGCCGATGTCGCCACAACAGAGAGCAAAATCATGCTGAAAAGCGAAATTGCCGACAGCCTGAACCGCATCCTCGGTCCGGGAAAAATTTACCAGGTATTCATTACGGATATGATAGTGCAATAGGGCATTTTACTTTTGCAGCGTTCCCTCAGGCGCTTAACGGCGAAATGCGGTTTCGCCGTTAAGCGCGGGCGCGGAAAGAAAGCCTGATGCGTAATGTCAAAGCGGACAGGTAGAGCAGTTCAGCTTTGAAAAAGTTGGACTGCTCTGCAAGGATTTGCTCGCAAATCCTTGCCGCGAGATGGTTGCAGGCGAGCTTTGCCCGCCGTTAAGCAACCATCTCAAAGCGAAATTAGTCTAAAAAATTAACGCATTTTTAACTTGGAAGCGGAATAACCTCCCGGCAGAAAAGGACAGACCATGATTGCCAGCGACAACGCCGATCAGGATGCCCTGGCCGCTGAATGGGAAGCGGCTCTGGCAAAGGACGACGAGGCCCAACCAGCCTCCCCCGCGGAAGCCCCGGAGGACAGGAAGGCCATGAGCGACGACGAACGCCTGGCGGCCGAATGGGCCGCGAGTCTAGCCGCCGACGAGCAGGCGAACATCAAAAAGGAAAAGGAACAGACCGCCCTGGCCGCCCAGGCCAAGGTGGCGGAGTTCGCCGATCTAACCGACGAAGCCAAGGCCCCCCGGCCGGACGCCAGCCGCCGGGAATTGGACTTCATTCTGGATATTCCTCTGGATGTTTCGGCGGAACTCGGTCGCACCCGCCTGCTTATCAATGAGCTGCTGCAGCTCGGTCAGGGATCGGTGGTGGAACTGAACAAACTGGCTGGTGAGCCGCTGGAGGTCTATGTCAACGGCAAACTGGTCGCCAGGGGCGAGGCTGTGGTCATCAACGAAAAATTCGGCATCCGGCTGACGGACATCATAAGTCCTTATGAGCGTGTGAAACAACTGGGCAGCTCTTCTCTATGAACGCCTCCATTCCCGCCCCGGCTCTTACCGTCATCAGCGATGCCGTATTTTCCTGGGGAAGTTACTTTGAGGCCCTGGCCTGGCTCTGCTTTGCCCTGGCCCTGCTCTGGTTCGTCCTGTGGCTGATCAAAAGACGCGGCGGCATCCACCTGCCCGGCTCCGTTCCGGCCATGCGCATTGAAAGTCGCATGGCCCTGGGACCCAAAAAATGGATTATGGTTGTCCTTGTTCAGGACCGGCGCCTCCTGCTCGGAGTAACCGATCAGAGGATTTCCCTGCTCTGCGACCTTCCGGCCGAAGCGGCGGAGCCGGCGGAAAAAGATCTCCCCCGGACTTTCGCCGCCGCCTTGGACCGGGAGGGGAACAAACCCGGCGGGCGGCCCTGACATGGACGCGCGGCCCATCCCGGCGCCGGTTCTCCGCCGCGGCATCCCCCGCGCGGTCCTGCTCCTTCTCCTCTTCCTGCCGGCCCCGGATGCCGCCCATGCGGCCCAAGATCTCGTTTTTCCCGGATTCCAACTGACCCTGGCAGGGGGACAGAGCCAGCCGGAACAGGTGGCGCTGGGCCTGGAAATCCTCTTCCTCCTGACCATTCTTTCCTTGGCCCCGGCCTTTGTCCTGACCGTCACCTCCTTCACCCGCATCATCATTGTCTTCCACTTCGTCCGTCAGGCCCTCGGGGTGCAGCAGCTCCCACCCAACCAGGTGCTGGCCAGCCTGGCCATCTTCATGACCGTGGCCATCATGATGCCCGTGGGCAGGCAGATCAACGACGAGGCTCTCCAGCCATACCTGGAGGAGCGCATCGGGCTTTCCGAAGCCCTGAGGCGCGCGGAGCAGCCTCTCCGCGCCTTCATGTCCAGGCACACCCGGGAACGCGATCTCTCCATTTTCTACTCCGTCACCCGCCTGGAACGCCCCAACACCCGCGAGGACGTCCCCACCGTCATGATGGCCGCTGCCTTCATCATCAGTGAACTCAAAACCGCCTTCATCATCGGCTTTCTCATCTACATTCCTTTTCTGATCCTG
>JAISMK010000120.1 GCA_031276785.1 Desulfovibrio sp.
GCGAAAAACCAAAAGGGCAGAGCAAATGGCCTGCCGGCTGTGCCGCGCCGAGGATGTGCCCCGGCGCCCTGTGTCCCGCAGAACATGGCGTATATTGCATACTGTAAGGAGAAGTTATGAACGGCGACCGTACCCTTTCCGCCCGCAGGCCCGTGAGCGCCGCCGCGGCAGTGAACTCATTCCTGCTTTCCGTCTATAACTGGATGGGCCTTGGCCTCGGGCTCACAGCCCTGCTCGCCATGGCCTTTACCTATACGGATCTGAGCGCCATTCCCCGCAGTCCAGAAGGCCAGACCATTGCCATTGTGGCCATGGTGCTGGAGGTAGGTCTGGTCTTCTATCTGAGCCTGCGCATCCAGAAACTCTCCGCCGCGACGGCCACCGGAGTATTTCTCCTCTACAGCGCCCTGAACGGCTTCACCCTGTCCTTTATTCTTCTGGGCTATACCGATGCCTCCGTTGTCCAGGCCTTCATCACCACTGCCGGGATGTTCGGGGCCATGAGCCTGTACGGTCTGTTCACCCAGCGGGATCTGTCCGGCTGGAGCAGCCTGCTCTTCATGGGCCTCATAGGTCTGCTCATCGCCATGGTTGTGAATATCTTCCTGGGTTCCAGCCTGCTGGAACTGGGCATCAGCCTGTTGGGCGTCGTCATCTTTCTGGGGCTTACAGCCTATGACACCCAGCTTCTAAGAGAAATGGGCGAATCCGTGCCTCAGGACGACCCAGCCGCCGTGCGGCGCGGCGCCATCTTGGGAGCCTTGCGCCTGTACCTGGATTTCATTAACCTTTTCCTCATGCTTCTGCGTTTGCTGGGAGACAGGAGGTAGGTACGGCGGCTTTTTTCGCGCGTGCCAACGCCGGGCGGGCGCGGTTCCGGCCGAGCCCGCTACACCTTCTCCATGTTACAATGCGCTCAGGAGATCCAGAAGCGTCTTTCTCTCTTTTTGCGCCCCCTGTCCGTCCCTTACGCCTGCTGGATGCAGAGGCGGCGCGACAACTGGGAGAGCTTCGCCTTTCTGCCTTCCTGCCCTTGCGTCTCCGTGGGCAATATAGCCTGGGGGGGCAGCGGTAAAACCCCCCTTGTGGATTGGCTGCTGACTTGGGCGGAAAACCGCCGGCCGGTTCCCCTGACCGCAGTAGTTCTTGCCCGTGGCTACGGAGCCTCGCCCGGTAGCGTACCTCTGGCTGTCACCCCTCGGACCCCGGTCCGCCAGGCCGGGGATGAGTCCCTTCTCCTGGCCCGCGCTCACCCCGGAGCGCATATCCTCTCCTTCCCCCGCCGCGCCGAGGCGGCCCGCCACGCGGAAGCCCTCCTGGCTCCGGATCTGTTCATTCTGGATGACGGAATGCAGCATCTTGCCGTCGCCCGCCAAGCGGATCTGGTTCTTTTGCGCCCTGAGGACGTAGCCGAAGAATGGAACCGCGTTATTCCAGCCGGCTCCTGGCGTGAAGGGAAAAGCGCCCTGGCCGCGGCCACGGCCTTCTTGATGAAGATCAGCCCTGAGGATCTGAAAATTCTGCGCCCGCGCATCTTAAGCCGTCTGTCCGCCTTCGGCCGGCCGTTTTTTCCCTTCACCCTGGCGGGCATGGGGTTGCGGCAACTTGATGGGGATCCGCCGGCGCTTCTTTCTCCTGAACCCTTTCGGGGAAGGCCCTACCTCCTTGTCAGCGGGGTAGGTTCCCCGGCTCAGGTGGAGACCACCGCCCGCGATCTAATGGGCGTTTTCCCGGCGCGGCATCTGGCCTATGCCGATCATCACCCATACCGGCCGTGCGATGCCAGAACCATCCTGCGCCAGGCGGACGGCCTGGACTCGGACATCCCCATTCTCTGTACCGCCAAAGATGGGGTGAAGCTCCTGGCCTACCGGAATATTTTCCGTCCCCATCCTCTTCTGGCCCTGGAGACGGAAGTGGTTTTCGGCCCTGCCCTCTTCACATCCGCAGCCTTTCCTCTCTGGTGGGAGGACTGGTGGCGCGAGCAATCCCTTCTTTTTCAAAGTTGAACTGCTCCAGGCTAGAGCAGTTTCGCTTTGAGATGGTTGCTTAACGGCGGGCAAAGCCCGCCTGCAACCATCTCGCGGCAAGGATTCGCAGGCGAATCCTTACAGAGCAGTCCAACTTTTTCAAAGTTGAACTGCTCTAGGCAGAGGGACAGTCAGACCGGGAAGTTCCCTGTCCACGCGCACCGTTCCCGGCGCGGCCCCTTTAAGCGCATGGACGTGCCGGAGAAGCGCGACCATGATCTCCGCCTTGTCCCTTCCCCGCTGCCAGCTCTTCTGCCCGGCCAGGACTGCGGCCTCAAGCATGGTCCGGTCCGGCACACTATCGCCGGCGTGGGCGCGGCGTATGAGAAGATGCGCGCCAGGGCCGTATCTGGCGTGCAGCCACAGGTCGTAGGGCCTTCCCAGAGACAGGATCATCTGGTTCCCACGGGCGTTTTTTCCCCGCAGGACAAGATAGCCGTCCGAGGAACGAAAATTGGCGATGTCCCTGAGATCGCGCCGGCCGGCAACGGGCGCGTCCGCTTGTCCCGTCTGCGGGACCGGGGGTTTGCCGGCGGCGGTTTCGGATCCGTCTTGCCTGCGGCAGGGAAAACCGACGGCCTTGCCTCCGGCCATACTTTCCTCTGGAACGGATCTGCCCTCCCCTTTCTGCAGGAGACGGCGCCGTTCCCTGACAATGACCAGGCCGCGCGCCCCCCGCGCGGAATCCCTGAACATGCGCTGCATGTTTTCTCGCACGCTCAGCAACGGGTCAAGGACAATGCGGCGTGGATCATCCCCGTCCTCCAAGGGCAGCGAGACCTACGCTTTTCGTTCTTCCCTGGCAAAGCGCCACAGGTTGGCCTGCAGTAGGCGGGCATCCTCCCGCAGGGCCAACATATCCTCCAGACGCTTTTCTTCCTGTTCCAGCTTCTCCCCCAAGCGCCGGAGGCGTTTGATCCCACGACGTTCTTCCCTGGCCGTTCCGGCGGTGGAAGCGTCCGTACGGGCGGCAAGCAGGGACTCTCCGAGCCGCGTTGCGATTTCCTGGACAGGAGCCGGGCAGCGCGCCGGCGGAAGTTCACAGATCAGGCGCAGTCCGCGCCGGCGGGCGACCGTCTCAGGCAGCTCCCAGGCGGAGATAAGCGCCGGCCGCCGGGATGCGTCGCCATATGCGAACAGATCGCCCCCGCCGGCCTTAAGGTCAACCAGCAAGGCCTTGCCTTCCAAGGGATCCAGGGCGGCCAGGGTTTCCCGCAAGAGGGGGGTCAGCACGGAATACATATGCCAGGGGCCTTCCGGATCCCCAGCCTGCTCATCAGGGTAAAGCCGCCCTTCTTCCAGGTTGCCCTCATACCAGGCGGGCTCCCGGCCGAACTCCTCCGGCAGTATGGGCAGGATTTCCGGCCCACGGCGCAGATCCAAGAGCAAATAGCGGGCCACATATCCTCTTTCCAGCAGGGGAAGGGCCAGACAACGCCGGGAAAAATCCAGAATGCCCCTGCCCAGGCGACGGCCGGCCGCATATTTGCGCAGGCGCATGGTCAGAGCCGGCGGACAGGATGGGTTGGCTAAATGATGGGAGGAAAAGAACAGGCAGGGGCTTGGCGGCCCGGAGAGCAGGACCAGGAGCCGCCCGGCGGGCGAGGGGAAAAGACGAAACATTGTTATCCCCGGCGCTGGGGAGTGGATTTTTTCCAACCGCGATCCTTTCAGCAGATCCGGCAACTGACCGCCCACAACCCGGAAAGTGTGAGCGTCCATTACGGCCCGTCCGCCGTAGTCAGAGCAATTTCACAGTAAAAATTAGCCAGGGACAAAACGTAAGGATCGCGGCGGGGGGGGGAAAATGGGCGCCACCCCGCGGGGGGGGGGTTTTTTGGGGGCCCGGCCCAAAATAATGCGAGCCGCGCG
>JAISMK010000122.1 GCA_031276785.1 Desulfovibrio sp.
GTCAACAAGCCGCTGGAAAAGGGCGATGACTGATTCCCCCTGCGGTCTTGGCCAGCGTTTGCGGGGACATCGCGCGTGAAGGGCGGGCAGGATGTTCCCGCCCGCCCCTCCTGAGAAAGCGCGGCGAACCAATGATGCGGCCTTTCCCTTTTCCCGCCCGGCATACAGGCCGGGCGGGAAAGCAGGGCCGGAGGAAGCGATATGAATACTTCTGATATTATTATTGTCGGCGGGGGAGTGATAGGTACGGCGACGGCCTATTATCTTTCCAAAACCGGAGCCAGGGTGACCCTGATTGACAGGCAGGACGTGGCTTCCGGAACATCCAGCCGCTGTGACGGCAACATCGTGATCTACGACATGATGCCGGATCAGGTGCTGTTCGCCCGCAAAGCCCAGGATCTCTTTCCCGGCATGGCGGACGAACTGGGGTACGACATCAAGTGGAAGCGGCGCGGCTGCGTACTGCTCTTTGACACGGAAGAGGAAATCGATCACGCCAGGCGCCATGTGGCGGCCATGCTGGAAAAGGGCCAGCCGTACAAGTACATGGATGTCAAGGACGTGCGCGCCGACGAGCCGCTGGTCGGCGACAAGATCAAGGGCGGGGTGGAAGTAGGCTGCGACGGATCCCTGAATCCGATGTTTCTGGCTTTCGGCCTGATGGAGGGCGCGCGCCGCAACGGCTGCCGCTTTGTCGGCAACGCGCCGGTGATCGGCATATACCGCGACGGCAAAGGCGCGGTGACCGGGGTCAGGACCGAACGGGGCGATTTCCACGCCCCTGTCGTCGTGGACGCGGCCGGCCCCTGGTCCGCGCAAATCGCGGCCATGGTGGACATTCACATCAAGGTTGAACCCAGGCAGGGGCAGCTGATTGTCTCAGAGCGCACAGGAAAGATTGCCAGGCGCAAGATTTCCGAATTTTCCTATATCACCACCAAGATTCTTTCGGATGAATACAAACGCCCTGTGACCTGGGAAATGCAGGAGTACGGCATCTGTTTCGTGTTCGAGCCCTGTGAGGCCGGAAACTTCCTCATAGGAAGCAGCCGCTGGTTCAACGGCTTCGACACAAGGAGCAATCCCCACATCCTCAAGCTGATGGCCCAGCGGGCGATTGAATTCTTCCCCTGCATCAAGGACGCGCGGGCGATTCGCTCCTATGCGGGCCTGCGCCCCTATTCTCCGGATCATTATCCCATCGTGTCCGGCACCCATGTGCCGGGCTTCTATATCGCGACCGGCCATGAAGGCAGCGGCATCCTCTATTCGCTGATGACCGGTACCCTGATGAGCCAGCTCATCACCAAAGCCGGAGAAACCATTATCGATCCCGCCCGTTGGGATTTCGCGCGTTTTTCACAACCGCAGCAGGGGCACTGATCATGCAAGAGTACACTATTTCGTTTGATGACAAGGAATACAAGGCAAGAAAAGGTCAGACCATCGCTGAAGCCCTGATGGAAAACGGCATCACCACCTTCCGCCGGGGCGTGGACGGCAGCCCCCACGGCGTCTACTGCGCCATGGGCGCATGCTTTCAATGCCGCGTGGTCCTCAACGGAAAACCCAATGTGCGCGCCTGTTCCACTCTGGTGAAGCCCGGCGACGCCGTTCAAACTCAACGTGATGCCGAGTGTGGTGTGGAATGAACAAGAAATACGATATCCTCATTCTTGGCAGTGGACCGGCCGGCATTCACGCGGCGGTCGCCGGAGCGCAGCACGGGGCGAGCATGGCTCTGCTGGACATGGCGCGCAGCCCCGGAGGGCGGGTGCTGAAAACAGCCGAGGACGGCAGAGACCTTGCCCATACCACCGGAGCGGAATTGCATTCCGCGCAAAAGCTGCAAAACCTTTTCAACAGCCATTCCTCCTCTTTTGACTATTTCCCCGGTTCCACAGTCGTGGATCTGGTGGACAGGCAGGCTGTCATCGACGGCCCCCAGGGGCAGCTCACCCTTTCCGGCCGCAAGGTTATCCTTGCGCCCGGCGCCGTGGAAGCGCCCGCCATTTTTCACAACTGGACCACGCCGGGCATTTATACCCTCGGCGGATACAACAACATGATCAAGCGCGGCCAGAAACTAACCAGGCCCCTGCTCGCGGCGGGTTCCGGCCCGCTGCTGTACGCCCTGGCAGCCAATGTTTCCAAAAGCGGGGGGAAGCTCGCGGGTCTTCTGGACGCCGCCTCGTTTGCGCAGAATGTCGATCTGGGGCAGACGCTGCTCGGCGGTGGTTATTTCGACAAACTCATGGTGGTCAACAAGGCATTTTTCACGCTGCTGGGCACAACGTGGAAGCACCGCTGCCGCATCAGCGCCGTCGAAGGCGAAGAGGGCGATTTTACCATCCGCACGGTGTACATGGACGGCAACTGGAAAACGACAAAACCCGGCCCTGTCTTCAAGGCCGGGGCGGTCGCGGTTTCCTACGGTCTGCATCCCAATACCGATCTTGCCCGCCGTTGCGAATGCGCCCATTCCTATGACCCCATCACCGGAATCTGGTCCACTATTGTGGACGATTTCATGCGCGCCTCTGTTCCCGGGATCTATCTGGCCGGTGACGGGGTGGAAATCAAGGGCTATGAAGGAGCCGCCATTGACGGCCGGCTGGCCGGCCTGGCCGCTGTAACTGATTTGGGCCTGGGCGATGGCCTGGGCCGGGAAATGCGCGCTTTGCAAAAAAAGCGCCGCGCCTGCGGAACCTTCGCCGCCGCCTTATCCGCCTGCTCGGAACCCGGAGACGGTTACTTCGCCGAATTGGCGGACGATATGGTCATCTGCCGCTGCGAAAATATTACCATCCGGAATATCCGTTCCGCCCTGGCCGAAGGCGCGCGCGACAGAAACGGGGTCAAAAAGCGCACCCGGATGGGCATGGGGCATTGCCAGGGCCGTTACTGCGGACAGGTTGTCGACAGGATACTGGCCGCGCTCGCCGCCTCCGATCATATTCCCGCCCTGTTCGGACCGCGTACGCCCGTCCTGCCCGTGCGCATGGGGGTTCTGGCCGGGCTGGAAATGCCGGTTGACGAAGAATTCCGTTCGTAAATCATCCTTGCGCCCCAGCAACCGCGAAACCCGGGGGAGTTCAATGAGCGCGAAAAACTACGGCTATTTTGAGCCTGGATGCGATGACGTTGAGGTGCGTATGCCCAAAGGGCGGAATATTGCCGGCTATTCTGTGGGCATCATGTTCCTGGACGATGTCTGGTACCCGTTCATGCCCGGCAATGTCGTCAACGCCTGGACCTATGACTTTCCGGTGCGCCTGCGGGCCGTCCCCAACCTGAACACCCCGCGTCTGCACAGCGGCGATCCGGCCATTGTCGATGAGCTTATCGCTGTGGCCCGGCATTTGGTGGAAAAGGAAGGCTGTCGGGCCATTTCCTCGGCCTGCGGCTTCTTTGGCCATTTTCACGCTCAGGTCGCCGACGCGGTGGACGTGCCTGTGGCGCTTTCCAGCCTGGTGCAGGTTCCCTGGATTCAGGCCACTCTGAAAAAACGCCAAAAAATCGGCTGCCTGTCCGCCAATGCCTCGGCTCTCACGGAAAGCCTGCTGAAGAGCTGCCGCATTCAGGATACAGGCGTGCTGGTTGTGAAAGATCTGCGCCGCGAAGAACAGTTTTCCGCCATCATGGAAGATCGCGGCAGCTTCGATAACAGCGGCGTGCGCAGGGAAGCCGTCCAGGCGGCCGAGAATCTGGTGGCGGAGCATCCCGATATCGGGGCCATTCTCCTGGAATGCAGCGATTTGCCGCCGTACGCTTCGGACATTCAGAGGGCCGTCAGTTTGCCGGTTTTTGACTTCATCACCATGATCCGCTGGCTGCATAACGCCACCACGCAACGCCCGTACCGGGGCTTCATCTGAAAACTATGTCTCAGGTCAGCTTGCGGATAGAGGATATGCTTTTAAGGCGGCACATTTTTATAGCGCATTCTCAGGCAGGTTAAAAATATGTTGATTTTTGACCTGGGATTGAAACTTATGAACAGATATAATAATATTCAAAAAGGAGACAGGACATGGCGATTCAGCAACTTATTGACAATGCGCGCAAGGCATTGGTTTTGATCAAAGACTACAGGCAGGAACAGGTTGATACTCTTGTGTATGCAAGCGCGAAGATCATCTATGAGAACGCGGTTCCTCTGGCCGAAATGGCTGTCGCGGAAACAGAAATGGGCAGCGTGGAAGACAAAATCGGCAAAAATACAGATACGGCCACCGTCTTTTATGATTACCTGAAAGATAAAAAATCGGTTGGTATCATCAGGGAGATTCCCGAGGCAGGGATCATGGAGGTCGCGCACCCCGTCGGGGTCATTGCCGCCATCACTCCGGCCACCAACCCCACTGTTACGCCGCTGGGCAATTTCATGCACGCCGTCAAAGGTAAAAACGCCCTGGTGGTCACTCCTTCTCCCCGCGCGGAAAAAACCACGACCGAGACGATTGCCCTGATCCGTCGCGCCCTGGTCAAAAACGGCGCGCCCGCGGACCTGATCCAGGTGGTGGAGAACACAAGCGTGCAGAAGTCGCAGGAGCTTATGGCCCTGGCCGATCTGGTTCTGGCCACCGGCGGCCCGGGACTGACAAAAGCCGCCTATTCCAGCGGCACGCCGGCCTATGGCGTAGGTCCCGGCAATCCGCCGGTGATTCTGGACAGGGATTTTGATCTTGATGCCGCGGCGAAAATGACCGTTGTGGCTGTCGGCAGCGACAACGGCATCCTGTGCGACGGCGACAACCTGTTGCTCTATCCGCAGGAACTGGAAGGCAAATTCTTTGCCGCGCTGAGAAAAGCGGGATTCGTTGTCTTTGACCAAAAAGCCGATGTGGATAAATTCCGCGCGGCAATGTTTCAGAACGGGAAAATAAATGCGGATCTGCTGGGCAAAGACGCTTCAGTGCTTGCCGAAGCGGCCGGCCTCACTCTCCCGGGCGCGAGCAAAGTCCTGGCATTTAAGATTGAAACGATCGGCGAGAAAGAGGTTTTGAGCAAGGAAATCATGGGGCCTGTGGTCGTGCTGAAGAGCTATGACGCTTTTGAAAAAGCGGTGGAGATGGCCGTGACCAATATGGTTGAATCGGGCGGCATCGGGCATACCGCCGGGGTGTTCACGCACAATGAGGAGCATATCCGCTATGCCGGCGAAAAGATCCCCGTGGCCCGTCTGTTGATTAACCAACCCACGCCGGACGCGTGGGGACCCGCGACCAACGGCCTGTCGCCGGCGGTATCCGAGAGCTGCGGCACATGGGGCAACAATATCCTGGCGGGAAACGTGGATTACATCCACCTGCTCAATGTTTCCCGCATCGTGCTGCCGCTGGATAAAAAAACGCCCGACCCTGTCAGGATTTTCGGCCAATAGCCTTTTCCCCCTATGGCAGAGGATGCCGTGCGTCCGCGCTGGATATATCAGTATTTTTCCGGAGATTTTTTCCATCAAAAGGAGGAGACGATGCAACGCGTATGGACTCTCGCCCTGGCCGGAATTTTCGCTCTGGGTCTCGTCGGCGCTGCCCGCGCTGTGGAGGTGCAGTTCTCCGGCGACTGGGATTTCGCCTTTGGTTGGGCGGACAATGCGGATTTTGCCGATCACGATGGCGAGGACGACTTCATGGCCCGCCAGCGTTTCCGCACCCAGGCCGTCTTTGCGGTTTCGGAAGACCTCAGGGGTGTGCTCATGTTTGAAATCGGCACTCTGGAGTGGGGCCGCGACAGCTCCGGCAACAACAATGTCGGCAGGGGCGCCGGCGGCTCCATCGACACCGACGGCGTGAATGTGGAGACCAAGCTGGCCTATGTGGACTGGGCCGTTCCTTCCACGGATGTCTCCGTGCGCATGGGCTTGCAGCATTTGGTCCTGCCTGACGCCGTAGGCCGCGGCAACCCTGTTCTGAACAGCGACGTGGCCGCTCTGGCCGTGACCTTCCCCTTCAGCGGGCGGGTGGGTCTGACGGCCGTCTGGGCGCGCCCCTTTGATGCCGGGAGTGAGGACGGCGATGACCGCAACCTTGCGGATGAAATGGACCTCTTCGCCCTGATCCTGCCTGTGACCGGCGACGGCTGGACCTTCACGCCCTGGGGGGCCTATGCCCGTCTGGGCGCGGCTTCCGGCTTCTTTGACTACGTGGCGGGCTTGAGCGGGGCCAACAGCGCATTTTTTGAGGATATCTCCTTCTCCGGAGGCGACGCCTCCAACGTGTGGTGGGGCGGGCTGGCCTTCGGGCTGACCGCTCTGGACCCTTTCTCCCTGGGTCTCAATGTTATCTACGGACATGCGGACGGTACGGATATCACCATTTCCGGCCGGAATTCCCAAGGAAACGCCTTCAGCGAAGATGTTGATTTCAGAACCGCGGGCTGGCTTTTGGCCGCGACCCTGGACTACAAGCTGGACTGGGGTTCCGTGGGGCTTTTCGGCTGGTATTCCACCGGCGACGACGCGGGCGACGCGCAGGACGGCGAATACGGACGCCTGCCCGCCATCGGCTTTGACAATGGTTTTGCCCCCACCAGCATGGGTGGCCCTGGATCTTACAGTATCGGTACGGATACGGTCTTCAGCGCCACTTTCCTGGGCACCTGGGGTATCGGCGTACAATTGGCGGATTGGAGCTTTGTGGAAGACCTCAGCCATACCCTTCGTTTGACGTATTACAGAGGCACGAATGAACATGAGGTCGTGGAGGACGATCATGCCCTGGCCTTCTCCGGCGAGGCCGTCTACCTGACGGACAAAGACCAGGCCTTTGAAATCAACTTCAACCACCTGTACAAAATCTATGACAATTTGAACCTGATCCTGGAAATGAGTTACATCCATCTGGATCAAGACGAGGACATCTGGGGTGATGACGAGGACGCGGACGCCTGGAAGGCCCAGATGCTTCTGAATTACAGTTTTTAGAACGGTTTAACTTTGCAAAGTTGGGCTGCTCTAGCCTGTACGGTTCAGAAAAAGCGAACTGTTTTCAGCGTTCCTTGCTCTATTCGGGGAGGTTGCACATGTCAAAAAAATCCATTGGAGCGCACCCGTATCTGTATCCCACACCCATCATGCTTGCGGGAACATACGACGGCAACGGGAAACCCAATATCGCCGCCATTGCCTGGGCCGGCGTCTGCAATGCCGATCCCCCGCTGGTGGGTCTGGCCGTGCGCCCGTCCAGGCATACCCACAGCGCCATTGTCGCCCGCAAGGCCTTTACCCTGTCCATTCCCACCCAGGACATGGCTGCGGCCACGGACTTTGCGGGCCTTGCCACCGGACGGGAAACCGACAAATTCGCCGTGGCGGGGTTGAGTCCCGTGGCCTCGGAAGCGGTGGACGCCCCCTATGTGGCCGAATGCCCGGTGATCCTGGAATGCTCTTTGTATCAGCAAATCGCATTTCCTTCACATACTTATTTTATCGGTGAAGTCCGTGACATCCTGGCCGAGCGGGCCTTTCTGTCCACATCCGGCAAGCATCCGGACATGATGAAGTTCATGCCCATGGCCTATGACGCTGGCGAAAATGCCTATTACAGCCTTAATAAACTGATTGGAAAGGCTTTTTCTGTCGGCCTCCCCTTGCTGAAACAAAAATAGGCCAGGCCTGGCAGATATTTTGTCTTAATTTTTTAAAAAATTTTCTTGCAGGTTTGGGAAAGCTTGATACAGTACAGTAATTTTGCGGAGCTACAAAATTTTTCCTGCATATTCGCGCTTATATAAACATTGCAAAGGAGTATTCTTATGTTGACGGGAGTTTGCACCGCGATTTGCACGCCTTTCAAGGAGGTTACCCAGGAATTCGATGAAGCCGTCTATCTGAAGCATATTGACTGGCTCCTTGAATGCGGGGTGCATATCATTGCCGCCTGCGGCGGCACCGGAGAATTCGCGCATCTGAGCCGCCAAGAACGCCGCCGCATTGCCGAAGTGACCGGAAAGCACATCAACGGCAAGGCCAAGCTTATTGTGCAAACCTCCGAGGTGCGCACAACGGACGCCATTGAATCCGCCAGACATGCCGAAGACATCGGCGCGGACTGCCTTCTGATTTTGCCCGCTATTTTTGAAGGGGCGGATGAAGACGGCGTGTTCCGCCATTATGAATCCATCGCCAAGGCTGTAAAAACGCCGATCATGGCCTACAACATTCCGCAAAGCTCCGGCTTTGACATTACGCCTGAATACTTCAAACGCCTGAGCCGGATTCCCAACGTGCAGTATATCAAGGACAGCTCCGGCGACCTGATGCGCGTGGAACAACTGATTATGCAGGGCGCCAAACTCTTCAACGGCTGCGACTATTTCCCGCTCTACGCCCTCATGGCCGGCGCGGTGGGCTGCTTCTGGGGCGGCTCCAACTGCATGCCCGGAGAAGCCGTGCGCTTGTATAACCTGTGCTCCGCGGGCAAGTACGCCGAAGCCAACGAACTGTGGAAGAAGATGAAGCCCTTCAACACCTTCCTGTGGAACAGCGCGTACAATCCCACGGTCAAGGCCGCCTGCCGCTATATGGGCCATGATTTGGGCGAGTGCCGCCTGCCCGTACTCCCCCTGAGCGCGGACAAGGTCAAAGCGATGGGAGCGACCCTGGCCCCTCTGAAGGGCTGACGGCCGGACGCCCTGTTCCTCAATACCTTTACTCTTCACCTATAACCCCTTGGGAGGCTTGAGCATGAGAATTTCCACCATCCGCATCAGAATGGGCGCCGCCGACGCGCACTACGCCGGCAATCTGGTTAACGGCTCCCGCCAGCTCGACCTTTTCGGCGATGTGGCCACGGAACTGGCGATCCTGAGCGACGGCGACGAGGGTTTGTTCCGGACCTACGAGCATGTGGACTTCCTGGCCCCGGTATACGCCGGAGACTTTATTGAGGCCCGCGGCTGGTATATCAAAATCGGGAACACCTCCCGCACCATGCAGTTTGAAAGCTGGAAGTTCATCACCCTGGCCAAGGACGGCGAAGACTCCGCCGCCGACTTTCTGCCCGAGCCCATTCTGGTCTGCAAGGCCATAGGCATCACTGTGGTGCCCAAACACTGCCACCGCAAAATCTTCGTTCCTCACGCCGAAATGGTGAAAAAATAGGCAAGATGGAGAGAGTAGGCCGGGATGCCTGTCCGCGCATACCCCGCGGCTGCATACAGCCGGATTCAGCAAACGGCTTGCCGCGGCTGGAAGCGCGACACTCTCGGCCATGATGCCGCCGCCACGCCGGTCCACCGGCCGGCGTGGTTTTTTCCGCCCAGGCCCGGGGCCGCCGCTCCGAGACGCGCAAAGGGATTTTTACCGGGCCGGCTCTGTACTCCCTGGCCGGCGGAAGCGGATACCCCCCTGCCGCGCTTGCCATCCTTATTACGTCCAGGAGGGAACACCTCTGCCAAAGCTGACAGCAAGCATTTTTAATGATGTGATCGGCCCCGTCATGCGGGGACCATCCAGTTCGCATGTCGCCGGGGCCTCCCGTATTGGAGAGTTAATCAGGCAATCACAGACAGTGCGCGAGCCTTCACAGCGCGAGTACAGGCAAGCACATGGTGGCATTGCGGGAAAATAAGACAATGGCCTTTACAGCCATCATAAGCGCGGTACTTATTTGGGGCAGCAGCTTTATTATCAAACCTTCGCTCTTTGCCGTCGTGGATCCTGTACAGGTTGTGTTTGTTCAGTCCCTGGGCGGAGTACTCCTGCTGGGAGCGAAAAACCTACTGGAGCGGAAAAATTTCCATCTGGGCAGATCCGATGCCCTTTTTGTCATGGTTTCGGGAGTACTCGGCATCGCCGTGTACCAGATGCTTCTCAACTACGCCATCAAACTCCTCGGCGGGGCCATATGTTCCATATTAACGGCGCTGGTCCCCGCCATGTGTCTGCTGGTGGACATAGGAGTGTTGAAAAAAAACTGGAACCTGTCCAGCCTCATCAGCATAGTCCTGTCCTTTGCCGGGGTGCTGCTCATTGTGAGCATGTCCGGCGCGGGGGAGTTAAACCTCCTGGGCTATGCCGCGGTGCTGTTCTCCAACGGAGTCTGGATTTATTACTGCTACTTCACCAGCAGGCGGAAAACCAACGCCACAAGCACCGTGTTTTTGTTTTATCAGCTGGTGGGTTGCGCGTTACTCCTGACCCCGTACATGCTGCTGCATCCCCTGGACGTAACGGCGCTGATCGACTGGAAGACCTTTTGGCAACTGGCCTACATGGTCGTCCTGCACGGCATACTGGTCTATTACCTGTTCATTTTTGCCGTGGGCAAACTGGATGTTGTTGTCACCAACATTTTCGTCAATCTGGTGCCCATTGTGGCTCTCGCCTGCAATTATCTGTTCTTTCATGAACTGATAAACACCGCGCAGGCCACCGGCACGGCCCTGGTCATCCTGGCGGTCATGCTCAACAGCAGGTCCGTGGGCAAATAGACCAATTTCGCTTGGAGATGGTTGCTTAACGGCGGGCTTTGCCCGCCGTGAGCGAATGGTTTCAAGCGTTCATTGCTTTTGGACCCGGGCGTCCGCCGGAGCAATTTCACAGGGAAACGGCTCCGGGCGTCGCAACAGGCGAAAACACTGTAATACAGGGAGTAGGACAATGCGGAGCACTACCTATGGCTTTTATGCGCCCGGTTCTGACGACGTCATGGTCAGCATGCGCAAAGGGCAGAATATCGCGGGCTATTCCGTGGGCATCGTGTACCTGGATGACATCTGGTATCCCCTGATCCCGGGTAATGTCGTCAACGCCTGGACCTATGATTTTCCCGTGCGGCTGCAAGCCGTGCCCCATCTGGACAACCAGCGTCTGTTCCGGGCTGATCCGACTATTGCCGACGATCTGGCGGCTGTGGCCAGACATCTGGTGGAAAAAGAGGGCTGCCGGGCCATCAGCGCGGCCTGCGGCTTTTTCGGCAACTTCCAGAAGCATGTGGCGGAAGCGGTGGACGTGCCGGTGGCCCTTTCGAGTTTGGTGCAGATTCCCTGGATCAAGGCCACTCTGAAAAAGGATCAGAAAATCGGCGTACTCACGGCCAACGCCGCCAGCGTCACGCCGTCTTTGCTGGACAATTGCGGCATTGACGATCCGGGCTGCCTTGTCCTGAAAGATACTCTGCAAACCAAGCACTTTTCGGTCGTGGTCTCCATGACCGGCAGTTTCGACAACAACATCGCCAAAAATGAGGTTGTGCAATGCGCCCAGGAATTGGTGCGCGAAAATCCGGATATCGGCGCCATTTTGCTGGAATGCAGCGACATGCCTCCTTACGCCGCCTATATCCAGCGTGCCGTTGGCTTGCCGGTTTTTGACTTTATCACCCTGATCCGCTGGCTACACAACGCCACCACGCAACGGCCATACCAGGGCTTCATTTAGAGCAGTTCAACTTGGAAAAAGTTCAACCGCTCTGCAAGGATTTGCTTGCAAATCCTTGCAGCGAAATGCTTGCAGGTGGGCTTTGCTCGCCGTCAAGCAGGTATTTCAACCGCACTGGCTGACGGCTGCGAACAGCGCGAAATTCCGGACAATGTCAACATTAATTGCAACAACTCGGAATCGGAATAAAAACTCCGGAGACCGCGCCAGGTATTGGGGGCAGCCTCCGGAGCGGGGCCGGAAAGATCTCCGGCCGGGAAAAGGACGCGGCTACAAGGCGGTGCCTCCCCTTTCCCCGGTGCGGATGCGCACTGCATTTTCCA
>JAISMK010000125.1 GCA_031276785.1 Desulfovibrio sp.
TGCGCCGAAAAGCGTGGTTTTCGGCTTGCTTCGCCGCCTGCAGCGGCGTGCCGGGCTTAAAGCCCGGCGTTAGTACGCTGTAAATTTATCCGCAATTTTAAATGTTACAGCGTACTAGCAAGTTGCGGTCCTCTCATGTCTTGTCCAGCAATTTACGATGTCCGGCGGGAAAGGTAAAGCAATCCGAGGGCGGGATCAGCGTAGGACATGGCGTCCGGGCAGCCGGCGCCGGATTTCCAGAAGGATGCGCTGCCGGATCAAGGAATTGACGGGCAGAAGAAGGGGCGCCTCGGACACGGCCGCCAGAACCTGAGCCAGGGCTTCACGGTTGCGCCTCAGGACCAGCAGAGCCCAGGCCGCCCGCAAGCGGGCGGCCTGGCGGGAGGCCGGAGGGAGGCCGGGGATGTCCAGCATGGCCAGGGCCAGACGGTGGTCGTCGCCGGCGCGTTCTTTACTCCGGCGGGCATCCCGGCTGGCCTGGCCCGGATGGAACCTGACGCGGGCCAGCGGCTCCGCCAGGCTTGCCGCCCGGCATCCCAGGCGCAGGAGGGTGATCCACAGAGCCAGATCCTGGGCATAGGGGAAATCCCCAGGGTAGCCGCCCGCCTCCAGGACTGTCCGGGTGCGGAAAATGCAAGCCGCATGGGCGAAGGGATTGAACAGCGGCAGATGGGCCACCAGGGAGTCGTGATCCGTGGGAAAATTGATCCGCTCCAGTATTGCGCCTGAGGGGTCAATGGCGATGACTGAGGATCCCAGGAGATCTATTTCCGGGTGGGCGTCCAGAAAAGAGGTCTGGGCCGCCAGACGCCCGGGCTCGGCCAGATCATCGGCGTCGATGATGGCGGTATAAGCGGTTTCCACCAGGGTCAGACCTTTGTTCAGGGCCTCGGTCCGGGGCAGAGGCTCCGGCAGGCGGAGCAGTCGCAGCCGCTGGTCCTTCAGGCCGGCCAGCCAGGTTTCCCCCCCATCGTTCGAGCCGTTGTCCAGAATCAGGAAGGCAAAGTCGGCCGGGGTCTGGGCAAGGATACTGCCCACCGCTTCACGCAGAAAGGGCATGCCGTTGTATACGGTGAGCAGAACTGTGACATCCATTGTTCAGTCCTCCGCGAGGCTACGGAGCATGCTGAGAATGGCGGCCATTTCCTCGCCGAGGCGAGAGGCGAAGACCAGGCCCGTGGCTTCGCGCAAGGCGGAATTGTCCACAAGCAGAGGCATGTCCGCCGGCAAGGCCGGCGGAGAATTCAGGCGCAGGGGAATCTTCCGCCCAAAGACGGCGGCGGCTGTTTCCGCCGCCAGGGCGGCAACTTCGCCCAGGCGGAGGCTGCGCCCCGAGGACAGGTTGAAGACCCGGCCGGCCAGATCCGGCCTGGAAAGGAGCGTTTCCACGGTGGCGGCCACATCGCCCAGCCAGACAAAATCCCGCCGGAGATTCGGGTCGGCCCGCAAAGTAATGCTGCCCTCCGCAGCCGCCATACGGCAGAGATCGTTGATCAGCAAGCCCCACTTGTCTGAGGGCAGGATGAGAGGGAAGCCATAGCCGTTGGAAGGCCGGAGGATAATCCAGGGAAGGCCGCGTTTCCGGCCGAACAGGCGGCAGTACTCCTCGGCAAAGAGGTGGGTCAGGCCGTAATCTCCCAGGGGGGCGGGGGGTAGATCCTCGTGGACGCGCCCGCTGGAGGCTCCGTAGACGTGAAAGGTGCTGCAATAGAGGGTCAGGGGCGGCGCGGCCCTGTCCCTTTCCGCCCGCAGGCAAAGAGCCTCCAGCAGATTCCGGGTGCCCAAAGCGTTTAGCAGCAGGCTCCGCCGGGGATAATCACGCTGCGGGGAGGATGCGGAATCGTCCAGGCCGGCGGCGTGGACGCAGCCGGCCAGTCTGGAAGGAAGGCGGTCCGCCAGTTCTTCCGGCCGCTCCCGCGTGAGATCGGCGGCAATAAGGGCGTAGGGGAGGCCCAGATCAGGCAGGGGGCTCCGGCCCCTGGAGAGGACAATGACTTCCTGCCCGGCCCGGACGAGACGCCTGGTCAGCCAGGCCCCAAGATAGCCCAGGCCGCCGGCCACCAGCAGGCGTTTGCCGGTCATGCCCGTTTCCCTGCGGGGCCTGCCTCCAACGGGCCGCCTCGCAGACGGCAGGGAATGGCGGCGCTGTCCGGCGGCATGCGTTCCGCTTCCGCGGGATCGTGGGGAAGATCGGCGCAGTTGGCCAGAACGGCCGTGTCTTCTCCCCGGCAGGCGAAGCCGTACCAGAGTCCGGGCGGTATGCGCAGCAGTTTGTAATGTCCCTGCCTGCCCAGCAGGAAGAACGACGAGAGGCCGCGGCTGGGAGAATCCTCCCGCGGGTCGTGTACAGCCACCTCCATCAGCCCGTGGGGCACGGCGAAGAGCTGGGTCTGGCGGCGGTGGCGCTTCCAGGCCTTGACCTCTCCGGGTTCCACCAGGGAAAAGTAAATCTCCCCGAAGCCGGAAAAAAGAGGGCTGTCTCTGCGGACCATGTGCAGGACAGATCCGCCGGGAGAGGGGATTTCCGCCAGATCGGCAAGCCAGACCCCGTGCAGCGCGGTCAGACAAGAAGGCTGCGGGGCTATCTGGTCCATGCCAGTCCCTTGGCCGAGGCTTCGGCGGCATAGCCGGCAATCTGCCCGGCGGTGACAGCGCGCATGTCCGCCTCGCCCTGGCCGGCATAATAATCCCGATACCACTCGGCCGTCAGGCGGATGGCCTCGCCAAAGGTCAGGATCGCCCGCCAGCCCAGCACGGCCAAAGCTTTGTCGCAGCAAAGCTTCAACAGGGTGCTTTCCTTCTGTCCCTGTTCGTCCGCCCGGTCAACGCGCATCCGGAAGCCTGGCCAGTATGCGCTGAGCGCCCTGGTCACCTCCTCCACGGTGGCAATAACTTCCGCCGCCGGACCGAAGTTGAAGGATTCTTTGTCCGTTCCCTTCCGGCCTTCCTGCCGCAAAAGCCGGGATCCCAGCCAGAGATAGCCGGAGAGAGGCTCCAGAACGTGTTGCCAGGGCCGGGTGGCGCCTGGATTGCGGATGACGGCGGGTATATCCGCGGCCCAGGCTCTGGCGCAATCAGGGACAATGCGGTCCCTGGCCCAGTCCCCGCCTCCGATGACGTTTCCGGCTCTGGCCGTGGCCAGGGCCGGACCGTCCGTGAAAAAGGAGGCGAAATACGCCTGGGCCATCAGTTCGGCGCAGGCCTTGGAGGCGCTGTACGGATCCCTGCCTCCCAGGCGATCCGTTTCCCGATAGCCGAAAACCCATTCGTTGTTGTGGTAACACTTGTCGCTGGTTATGCAGACCACGGCCCGGACTTCCGGAGTACGGCGCACGGCCTCCAACAGGTTCAGGGTGCCAAGGGCGTTGGTTTCAAAGGTCCGGGCGGGATCTTCATAGGAGGGGCGGACCAGGGACTGGGCCGCCAGGTGGAAGACCACTTCCGGACGGGCTTCGCCCAAGGCCAGAGCCAGGGCCTCCCTGTCGCGCACATCGCCCGTCAGGTGGCGGATGTGGCGCTCCAACCCCAAGGCGGTAAAGGCGGCCGGCGAACCGGGCAGATCTAGGGAAAAGCCGGTTACCCGCGCCCCCAGAGTCAGCAGCCAGGCAGTCAGCCAGCTCCCCTTGAAGCCGGTGTGCCCGGTGACAAAGACCCGGCGGTTTGTGTACCGCCCGTCAAACATGAAGGGGGGCCCTCGCGTCCGGGTAACGCATCCAAGGAACCCGCCCGGACTCCCAGAGGGAATTCAGGAGCAGGTAGTCCCTGAGGGTATCCATGCACTGCCAGAAGCCATCGTGCCGGTACATGGCCAGTTGTCCTTCGCGGGCCAGACGTTCCAGAGGCGCCTTTTCCAGGTCGCAGGAGGCTTCCTCGCTCAGGTAGTCCAGAAATTCCGGCTCAAAGACGAAAAAGCCGCAGTTGGTAAACTGGTTCAGAACGGGTTTCTCCTGCCAGGAGTCAATTTCTCCCTGCTGGTTGGTGCTGACCGTTCCGAAACGTGAAGGCATGCGCACCCCGGAGAAGGTGACCATCTTCCCCTGATTCTTGTGAAAGGCCACCAGGGCCTCTATATCTATATCCGCCACTCCATCGCCGTAAGCGGCCATGAAGGGGCCGCCGCCAAGATACCGCGCCACTCGCTTGATGCGGGCGCCTTTTTCCGCATTCTCCCCTGTGTCGCACAAAGTGATCTTCCAGTCCACTTCCGCGGCGAACCGGTGCATGGAAACGTCTCCGCTGCCCAGGTCCACTGTGAAATCAGCGTTGCGCATCCTGTAGTCGTAAAAATACTGCTTAAGCATTTCTCCCCGGTAGCCCAGAGGCAGTACAAAATCTTTAAAGCCATACCAGGCGTACCGCTGCATAATGTGCCAGATGATGGGAATATTGCCGATCTCCACCATGGGCTTGGGCTTGAACTCAGTCTCTTCACGCAGCCGGGTGCCTTTGCCGCCGCAGAACAAAATTACTTTCATGATTGCATCCCGTGCCGCGGAGCTGTGTTCAGGGGCTGGCGTCCGCTTCCGCCTCCGGACAATTTCATTTTGAAATTAGTATACTGCTATACGCCGCTTGAGACGCAGTTTCAAACGGCAGAAGCGCAAAGCAAAAAATGTGGTTTTTGCTTTGCTCCGCCGCCTGCGGCTGAGGTCTCCATGAATAGTAAAACTTTGCCGGAAAGCCGTCAATTTCTCTGATTCAGGAAATATGCCAGCCATGTTGCTCTGTCCGCAGGCAGGCTGAGTTTCAAAATCAAAAGGCGCCCAAGGAACGAAGGTTGCAAGAAATGCTTGCCAAGGAGAAAAACTTGGGCTAGAAAACATCCTTGCCGCCTAGGGCCGAAGTGGTGGAATTGGTAGACACGCCAGGTTCAGGGTCTGGTACTCGCAAGGGTGTGGGAGTTCGAGTCTCCCCTTCGGCACCAAGAGAAATTCCAAAGAAGTGCGAGAAAGTCCGCTAAGCAAAGAGCCAAGCGGACTTTCTGTTTTTTTAGCTTCCGGGGACATCCGTCAAGGTGCGTTGACATGCCCCCATTCAGGGGGCAAAGATAGGGGCAAGAGAATTTTTCAGAAAGGAGATGCCCCCAATGTCCCTGACGGATAAACAAATCAATGCCTTGAAGCCGGAAGCCAAGTCCAGAAAGTATTTTGACGGCGGGGGCATGTATTTGGAGGTTGCCCCCAGCGGCGGCAAGCTGTGGCGGCTCAAGTATCGGGTGAACGGCGTGGAGAAGCGCATCAGCCTGGGGGCATACCCGGAAGTCTCCCTGAAAGAGGCCCGTGACAAGGCGCATGAACTGCGCAAGACCGTGCATGAGGGGCTTGACCCCTCGGTGGAGCGCCGCCGCGCCAGAGCCAGGGCCGCGCGTTCCTTTGAGGAAGTGGGCCGAGAGTGGTTCGCCAAGGAAAAGGACAACTGGACGGCTCATCACCGCATTGCCACGGAATCGCGTCTGACCCGCCTGATCTATCCCCGCATCGGAGCCATGCCCATAGACAGCCTGACTCCGCCCGACGTGCTGGTTCTGTGCAACGCCGTGAAAACCTCCGTTTCCGTTTATATGGCGCGGCTGACGCGCAGTTTGTGCGGCCGCGTCTTCCGTTACGCCGTAACCTGCGGCTACATTGATTCCGATCCCAGCCGAGATCTGGCCGATGCCCTGCCTGCGCACCGGCACAAGCCCATGTCCGCTCTGGTGGAACCGAAGGACATCGCCCGCCTGCTGAAAGCCATCGACGTCTACGACGGCGATTTCCGAACCTGTTGCGCTTTGCGCCTTCTGCCTTTGCTCATGGTGCGCACCGGCGAGTTGCGGGCGGCGGAATGGGCGGAATTCGACTTCACGGACAAGCTCTGGCGCATCCCCGGCCACAAGATGAAGATGGGCCGGGATCATCTGGTGCCGCTTTCCCGGCAGGCCATTGAGATTCTGCTGGAACTCAAAACCGTGACCGGATACGGAAAATACCTTCTGCCGGGACGACGATCCGACAACAGGGTTATGTCCGAGAATACCGTCAACGCCGCCTTGCGTTACATGGGCTTCGCCCGTGAGGAGATGACCGGCCACGGCTTCCGCAGCATGGCTTCCACCCGGCTGAATGAAATGGGCTTCCGCGCCGACATCATCGAAAAACAACTCGCTCACGAGCAGGACAACAGCGTGCGCAAGGTCTACAATCGGGCGGAATACCTGGACGAGCGCCGGGACATGCTCCAAAAGTGGGCCGATTATCTGGATTTCCTGCGGGTTATCTGAGGTCCGTTAGCATCATCAAGACAACATATTGATACGCAATGAGTTTTGCAATTTGGTCGTTTTTTTGAAATCCTGT
>JAISMK010000139.1 GCA_031276785.1 Desulfovibrio sp.
AGAACGAGCAACGCAGTCCAAACGGAATAAATCAGCGGTTCCTTAAAATGCTCTGGCAAGGAGGCCGCCGTGGCGTCGAATTTCGCTTACATAAACCTGACAGGCAATCCGCGAGAACGCGGCAGACACTATGGCGCTGCGGCAAGCTCCCAGATCCGCGTAAGTTGCGATTTGTATGCCAGGCTTTTTGCCGCTTACGCGGCATTGGACTGGGAGGGGGCCAAAAATAAGGCCCTGCGCTTTGCGGAGGCCATAGCGGCCTACTGCCCCGATGCTCTGGAGGAGATGCGGGGCATCGCGGAAGGCTGCGGCCTGGGCTATGAAGATATTCTGGCCCTGAATTGCCGGAGCGAACTCATGTTCGCTCTGCCTGACGGTTGCAGCACCATTGCCCTGCTGCCCGAACACGCCGACGGCAAAACTATCCTTGCCCAGACCTGGGACTGGCTGATAGAGTGCCGGCCCGCAACAGTAATCCTGGAAATTCACCAGGAACCTCTTCCGACCATCCTCACGGTCGCCGAAGCGGGAATGGTCGGCGGCAAGGGCATTAACTCCAACGGGCTTGGCGTCTGCCTGAATGCGCTCGGAGTGGGCTGGGGCCGGCCGGGTGTCCCGCTGCATATCCTTTACCGGGGTATTCTCAATTCCAAATCCATCAGCAACGCCCTTAACAGCCTGATGGCAGCCAAGCGCGCCGGCAGCGGAGTTTTTACCATCGGCAGCGCCTGCGGAGCGGCGTTGAGCTTTGAGTACACTCCGGACAACTTTGACGTGCTCCTGCCTGAAAAAGAGCCGCTCTGCCATACCAACCACTACCTTTCGCCGCTATTCACCGGAGCGGACACCTTTAAGGCCATGCTGCCCTGCACGTTTATTCGCTATAATTTGCTGCGGCGCCAGATACTCGGCCATAGGGGACAATTTACTCTGGACGATGTATGGTCTATTCTCTCCAACCATGTGAACTTTCCTGACTCCATCTGCAGCCATGAAGATCCGGAAGACGCGCCCATGAGCCGTTTTTGTTCCATCTACGGCGTTGCCATGGATCTTAACGCCAAAACCTTGTGGGTGACCAACGGCAATCCCTGTGAAGGCCCGGCCTATCCCTTTTTTGTGGCAAGCGCCGGGTGAACCTCTGGCGGCCGGACAGGACAAGCGGAATGCTCTATCTTGAAAATGATTCAGTCGATCCCCATTACAATCTGGCCCTGGAACAATATGTGTTCGATATTCTTGCCCTTGGCCATAGCTTTTTCATGCTTTGGCGCAACAGGAACGCCATTATCGTCGGCAAACACCAAAATACGGTGGCCGAAATAAACGCGGACTTTGTGAAGAAAAATAACATTCATGTGGTGCGGCGCCTGTCCGGCGGCGGAGCGGTCTATCATGACCTTGGCAACGTCAATTTTACGTTCATCACTCAAGCCGGAGTTCCCGGGGCCTTTGACTTTGCCTCCTTCTGCCGCCCGGTGCTTCGCGCTCTGGCCGAACTTGGCGTCGAAGCTGATATAAACGGCCGCAATGATATGACCATTGACGGCAGGAAATTTTCCGGCAATGCGCAGTATTATAGGGGAGGCAGAGTTCTGCATCATGGAACGATCCTGTATGATTCCAACCTGAGCATTGTCGGCGAAGCTCTGGTCATACCCAAGGACAAAATCGAGTCCAAGGGATTAACGTCTATCCGGAGCCGGGTTACCAACGTCAAGGCCTACATGTTGGAAAAAATACCGGTTGAACGGTTTATGGCCATTTTACAGGATTCCATGTTGCGGGAATTCAGAATGGAGAAATATTCATTGACTCCAAAAGATATCGCCGCGGTTCAAAAACTGCGTAAAGAAGTGTATGATACCTGGGAATGGAATTATGGAGCATCTCCAGTCTACAGCATTACCAGAGAGCGGCGCGTGGATGATGTTGGCAAGATATCGGTTTATATGAATATTAAGCAAGGAGTGATTGGCGATATCGCCTTTTTCGGCGACTACTTCGGCAACGCGGATGCTGCTCCGTTAGCCCTGGCCCTGACAGGATGCCGCCGGGAAAGGGGCGCACTGTCCCGGGCGCTGGAAAACATTAACGTTGGCTCTTACTTTCACAACCTGGATCAGGAAACCTTTCTGGACATATTAGCCCAATAGAGCTTTTTACGCTTGAAATGCTTGCTTAACGGCGGGCAAAGCCCGCCTGCAAGCAGCTCACGCCGAAACTGCTCCGGGCGCCTTTTCCCCGCTCAGCTTTTCAAGTGAAGCCGCTCCGGCCCGGCTGTAAGGGAAGCGTAGATTTCCCCCAGGCGTTGCGCGTATCGTTCCATGGTCTGTTCCCGGGCCGTCTGCCGGGCCTTTTCCGCCAGGCGGGCATGCAGATCGCCATCCAGCAGGAGGATGCCCAGTTTATCCGCTATGTCCTCAGGCTCGCGCCGGCAGACCAGGCAGGCCTCCGCCGCGATCTCCAGGGAGGGCACCTCTCTGGAAACCACCGCCGGCAGCCCGCAGTACATGGCCTCCAGGTGGGCGATGGGGAAGCCCTCAAAGTCCGAGGGCAGGGCAAAGACCCGGCTTGCCCGGTAAAAGGCGGGGACATCCGGACGAAAACCCGTCAGAACCACCTGCCGCTCCAGGCCCAGTTCAGAGCGCAAGGCCTCCAGATGGGGCCTCTCAGGCCCCTCCCCCACCAGAGCCAGGCCCACAGACAGTCCCCTGGCGCGCAAAAGGCCGGCGGCGCGGATGAGCAAATCCAGGTTTTTCTGCGGCACATACCGGCCCACGGCCAGCACCACCGGCCCTTCCAGGCCGAAGGCGGCCGCGAAATCCACAGGCGCCGCCTCCAGGCGCTCCTGGTTCAGGGCATTGTACAGCACCCGCACCGGCCTTGCCGCCAGGTTGTGATCTGTATCCACCACCACGGCCACGGCCTGCGACACCGCCAGATAGGCCGTGGTCGCATAGGACAGGAGCTTGTCGGAAAGCCTCCGGGTCAACTTTTTTTCATGTTTGGTGTTGTGCAGATGCACAAGCAGGGGTATGCCCAGCCCAAGCGCGGCCAGGCGCCCGTGATGGTTGGCCGTGAAGTGCATGCTGTGGATCAGGTCCGGCCTGAAGGAGCGCAGGCGGGCGCGCAGTTTCAGGGCCGTATCCAGGCGGTGGGAGGCGATGGCGGGGATGGAGGAGGCGATGCGCTCCACCGGGATGCCCGCCCGAATGTATTCCGGCAGCAGGGCGCCCGTGCCCGACAGGTTGAAGACCCGGCCCTCCGCCAAACCGGTCCGGCGGAATTCCAGGCAGAGGTCATACAGCCAGCGCTCCACGCCGCCAAAGGGGAGGCCTCCCACCAGCCAGGCCACCTTCATGGCCCGCCTCCCCCGGAACGCGCCGCCAGCAGGCGCTCCGCCAGGGCGATCATCTCTTCCACCCCGGAACCGCGGGGAAGAAAGGGAGCGGCCGCCTCCACCCCCCGCAGCCGTCGCGTCTTTTCCGCGATTTCTCCGGCGTCGCCTGGATCGTCCAGGACCTGCTCCGGAGGAAGAAAATCCGCGGCCCCGGCCCGGCTGGAACAAAGAGTTTTAAGCCCGCAGGCCAGGGCCTCGGGAACAACGTTGCCCAAGGTGTCGAAAAAGCTGGCCAGGACGAACATGTCCAGACAGTGGTAAAAGGAACGCATGTCGGCAACCCGGCCGTGAAAATGGACCCGCTCCCCCACTCCCAGGGAGGCGGCCAGCCTTCGGTACGGACGGGCCTGGCGCCCTCCGGCCACATGCAGATGGACATCCCGGTCCAGCAGAGGCAAGGCCCGGATCAGCGGGCCTATTCCCTTCAGGATGAAGTTGGTGCAGGCCGTGCCCAAGGCGTACTCCTCCCTTCCCACAGAGAAGAACCGGCGGGCCAGGTCGCGCTCCCCCGGAGCCGGGGGGGAAAAACGCGACAAATCCGGGCAGTTGTATATGGTCAGCAGTTCCTGCCCGGTCCGGCCGGCTTCCGGACAGACCTGGCGCACCCAGCCGCGCATCCGCTCGGAGATGACCACAATGCAGGGCGTTTTTCGGAACTGGCGCCGTTCCAGAAACAGGGTCAGCCAGTTGGAGGGCCTGGTCAGCCGGGAAAGGATTTTGACCCAGCGGGCCGGGCCCTTCCCCCAGGCGGGCAGGGAAAGCCGCCAGAAAACCGGCAGCGGGCCGCCGCCAACCCGGACGAGGTCCTGATTCCAGGTTTTGCCCAGGCTGATGCTCAAAGCGTAGTTTCCCCGGCGGCGCAGCCGCTCGGCCCGGATCAGGAACCAGAGCATTTTCAAGATTTTAAAGCCGGGAGGCCGGCCCAGGGCCAGCACCCGCACTCCCGGAGGAGATGCGATCTCCTGGCGGGCGCAGAGGAAATCCACGGCGTGCCCCCGCCGGGCCAGGCCTTCCGCCAGAGCCCAGCCGTACTGCTCAACCCCGCCGTAGCGGGAAAAGCGCGGCAACATTAAGGCGATGCGCGTCTGGACGCCTGCCGGAAGAAGGGCGGCGGGACCATCCCCCCAAGGCGGAGCTTGCGTCATGTTTTTTCCAGGGCAACTCCGGCGATCAGGCCGGGGAATTGTCGTCTTCCGGCTCCTCCGGCTGCCGGAG
>JAISMK010000053.1 GCA_031276785.1 Desulfovibrio sp.
GCTGTCCGAGCCAAGATAGGGGGCGCCGAGGCGCAGCCAGGCCAGCACGGCCGAGATTCCCTGCCTGCCGCGTTCCAGAAGGGCTCCGGTCATGGCGTCAGGCGGAGGGTAAAAAGGTCCGCCCAGCACGCACGGCAGAAGATCGGCCAGACTGTTTCTGGCGGGAAAGGGGTGCGCGGCCAGCCGGGCGAGGCCGACCGCCGTGTTTGTCCCTGACGGTAGAGTCGCTTCCGGGCTCCAGACGGCGGCATCCGCCGTCTGGATATAGATCCTGCCCAGGGATATGCCTCCGGCCCGATCCACAGGGCAACTGTCGCCTTTTTCCGGGTTTTGCGCGGTGATGCGCTCCCATTGGCCGCAAATGAGCGAAAAGGGTCCCAAGGGCAGCTCCGGCCCGCACAGACACAGGATAGCGCCCGAAGACGACGCCGCATACAGACTGCGCGCGAAAACGGATAGAATGATCACCTCCCCAGGCGTAAGAGCTGCCCGGGCCAGGGGACCTGCGCATACGGCCGTGGCTGTCGCGGGGAGGGTGGCCTGCATAGCGTCGCTTCGGTGTTATCGCAAGGGAAATTTCACTTCCACCGCGCCGCCCGTCTTGTCCGAGGCGGGCGGCAGGTATTGCCTTTGATTTCCATGACAACCAGATTCTTTTTTTCGTACATAAAGCCGCTCTTCCTGGCCGGCCTTTGCGTCACCAGCCGGAAACCAGAGCAGGCCAACTTTTTCAAAGCAGAACTGCGCCAGGAGAAACCGGCACCGGCAAAGAGGTGCTGGCCCGCTACATAGTGGAGGAAAGTCATCGCCGGGACAAGCCCTTTATGGCCATCAACTGCGCCAGCCTTCCTCCTTCGCTGTTGGAAAGCGAAATGTTCGGTTACAAAAGCGGTTCCTTCACGGGAGCAGGCAAGAGAGGGCGGCGCGATTTTTTTGAAATTGCCCACAACGGCACGATTTTTTTGGACGATCGGTATTTCCCGCGACACCCTGTACCGAAAAATGAAAAAGCACGGCCTGGGCTGAAGCAGGTCGCCTGCCGCCCATGTGAATGTGCGCTTTCGCGCCTGCCCTGGCATTGACGCTCCCTCGGGCCGGGGGTATTAGGAACCGTCCGCCGGCAGCGGGCGGCGGGAGGAACTGCGCATGCGTGTGACCTGTCTGGGGGATTCCATTTGTTTCGGTTATGGAGTGGCGCCGCGCGACGCCTGGCTGGCCCTGCTCGCGGATCGGCTCGCGGCTGACTTCCCTGGGATTAAGGTCGCCAATGCCGGCGTCAGCGGCGAGGTTGCCCGGGAGGGGCTGGGCCGGCTCTCGCGGGTGCTGGGCTGGGGCCGTCCGGATTTGCTGTACGTCCAGTTCGGGCTGAATGACGCTGCCCTGGGCATTTCCCCTCCCGACTATGTGCGCACCGTGCGCGAGATTGTCCGGCGCGCGCTGGAGGGCGGGACGCATAGCGTCCTGGTGGGCGGCAACCATCCTGTCTGCGTGGGCCAGGAAAGATCCCTGCCCGGAGCCGCCCTGTACCAGAGAGCGGTGCGAGCCTTCAATGAAGCCCTGCGCCGGGAAATGGCCTCCCAGCCCCCTCCGGTTTTTTTCGCTGATGTGGAGAGATTGTGCGAATCCTTGGGCGGCGAACGGGAACAGTCCGCCCTGCTCCAAGGCGACGGGGTTCATCTGAGCGAAGAGGGCAACAGAGCCTATGCCCGGCTGCTATGCCCCCTGTTCCAGGATCGCCTGCGCGCCTTGGGGGAAAACCCGGGAGGAGAGAGCCGTGGCGGCCTATGAGGCGGTTGTCGGGCTGGAGATCCATGCCCGGCTGCTGACGGAATCCAAGCTGTTTTGCTCCTGTCCCGCGGCTTTTGGGGCGGAGCCCAATGAACAGGTTTGCGAGGTATGCGCCGCCCTGCCAGGGGCTTTGCCCCGGTTGAACGGGCGCGCCGTGGAACTGGCGGCCAGGGCGGGGCTGGCCCTGCAGTGCAGGGTGAACGCCTTTTCCCTGTTTTCCCGCAAAAATTATTTTTATCCCGATCTGCCCAACGGCTACCAGACCTCGCAATATGCCCCGCCCATTTGCGAACACGGCCACCTGGACGTGCTTGTGGGCGGAAGCGTCAGGCGTATCGGCATAACCCGCATCCACATGGAGGACGACGCCGGCAAGTGCGTGCATGGTCAGTACGGCGCCACTCTGGTGGATCTGAACCGGGCGGGCACGCCGCTCATTGAAATCGTCAGCGAGCCGGATCTGCGTGGCGCGGAAGAGGCCGCCGCCTTCATGCGCCAGATCCATTCCCTTCTGGTTTACCTGGGCATCACCGATGGCAATATGGAAGAGGGGAGCCTGCGTTGCGATGCCAACGTCTCCCTCCGCCCCAGAGGGATGACGGCCCTGACCACCCGTACGGAAATCAAGAATCTCAATTCTTTCCGCAATGTGCAGCGGGCCATCGCCTATGAGATGGAGCGGCAGGAGGCCTGCCTGGAGGACGGAGGGGTTGTCGTCCAGGAGACGCGGCTGTTCGACGCCGTGCGCCAAATTACCCTGCCCATGCGCGACAAGGAAGACGCCCATGATTACCGCTATTTCCCCACCCCGGATCTGCCGCCTGTTCTGGTCCGCGAGGAGCAGTTGCGCCAGTGGAGGGAGAGTCTGCCGGAGCTGCCTGTCCCTCGCGCCCGGCGCTTTGTGGAAAGTTACGGCCTTGCCCCGGAAGAGGCGGGCCTGCTGACGGCGGACAGGCCCACGGCCGATTACTTTGAGGAAGCCGCCGCTTTGAGCGGGCTTCCCCTGCGCGTCGCCCGCCTGATGGTGGGGGAGCTGCTGCGCGAGTGCTCTGCCCGCGGCATATCCCCGGCCGGCGCGGCCATGACTCCGGCCCGCCTGTCGGAACTGGCCCGCCTGATTGAAGACGGCACCCTCAGCCAACGCATGGCCCACGAAATCTTTGCGGATCTCTTTGCCTCCGGGGCATCCCCCGCGGCCTACGCCAGGGAGCGCAACCATATCCAGGTTTCCGACGCCGGAGAACTGGAAGCCGCCGTGGACGCCGTTCTGGCCGATCACCCGGCGGAGGCGGAGGGATACAGACAGGGTAAAACCAAGCTCCTGTCCTTTCTTGTCGGGCAGGTGATGCGCCGGACCAGGGGACAGGCCAATCCCGCCCTGGTCAACCATCTGTTGCGGAACAAGCTGGGATAATTCATTTTACCGCCGGAGCGAGTTCATTCCTCCCCCAGATGCGCGGACAAGGTTTCCATCGCCATCTGTACCTTTTCCCTGGACAGGATTTGAGGATCGTACTCCACCAGAAGGCTCCCGGTACGCGCGTTGGCGGCAATCCGCCGAACGCCCGGCTGCGCCTCCAGCAGCCGCGTAACGCTCTCCAGGGTTGCCGGGTCAGACAACGCCCGGGAGCGAATCCGGACGCGGCCGTCAAAAAAACTGGAAATCATGGTTCTTCCTGCGCTGGCGGCTCAAGGTAAGGGTTAAGGCTGGAAAGGGCAATGGCGGTGGTTGTCGCGTTGTGCAGCAGGGCGGAAACCCCCGGACCCAGCAAGCCGAGGAGCCCTCCGGCCAGGAACAGGCTGTTCCAGGCAAGGGAGGCATAAAAGTTTTTGCGGACCCGCCGCAGGGCCAGGCGGGAAATCTGTCTGGCCGGCAGGAGGTCGCCGAGCTTCCCGCGAGTAAGCACTATATCGGCTACTTCCCGGGCCAGATCCGCGCCTTCGCCCATGGCGGCGCCCACATCGGCGGCGGCCAGGGCGGGCGAATCATTGATGCCGTCACCCACCATAAGCACAGTATGCCCCTCTTGTCGCAGCGTCGCCACAAGCGAGGACTTATCTTCCGGGAGCATGGCGGCCCTGAATTCCTCAATGCCGGTGCGGGCCGCGATGTTCCGGGCGGTCAGAGGATCGTCGCCGGTCAGCATCAGGATGCGCCGGATGCCGTCCGAGTGCAGGGATTCCACTATCTTAGCCGCCTCCGGCCGGAGGGCGTCCTCCACAAACAGCAGGCCGGCCAACCTGGAACCGGCGGCCAGGTAGAGAACGGAGCGTCCTTTGGCCGTTTCCTGCCGGATCAAGTCCTCCTGCCCGGCCTGGAGGGGGATGTTCTCATCCTCAAGCACAAAATGGCGGCTGCCGATGAGTACACGTTGATCCCGCCAGCGGGAGGCTATGCCGTGGGCCATGA
>JAISMK010000018.1 GCA_031276785.1 Desulfovibrio sp.
GACAACCCCCGGCGCGGCCCGCTAGCCGCCTGCTTCCGGCGCCTGGACGAGCGGGCGGCCCTGTCCGGCGGGCTTGAGTCCGTAAGGCATCTTGATTTGGGCACGCATGTGGTCCGGCTGGTCAACCACTCCGCCGCGTTCACGCCGCATATTGAAAAACAATTGGCCTATGTATTGAAGGACGCCGCGCCGCGCCCTCCGGACGCGACCCTGGTCGTCTGGCGGGAAAAGGACATCGCCTCCCTGTCCTCCGCGCTGGACGAGCGCTGCGACCCCCGGAAGAATCCGCGCCTGCGCGTACTGAAACTCGCCACAGGCGGCATTCCCGAAGGGATGCTCCGCGACCTGCAAGCCTTGCAAATTTTCGACGAGGGCTATTCCCGGCACCACCCTCTGCTCAATATCGACATGTGGAGCAAAATAGTCAGCGCCCACAATCCGGAGACAAACACCTGGTATTACGGGGTGGAGAATCTGGAGCCGGAGGAGTTCATCAAACAGGGGCACATCTTCGTGCAAATCTTCAACCGGCTGCTCAAGACCCCGCATTCCGGCCTGGCCCACGCCGCGCTCGTCGGCCTGAAGGGCAGGGGCGCGCTGATCTGCGCCCGGGGGCAGCGGGGCAAGAGCACCCTGGCCGTGCGGGCCATGCTGGACGGGTTCGACTACGTCGCGGACGACTATCTGGTGCTGGGCAGGGAGGGCGGCGGCCTGTACGCCTGGCCGATTTATTCCATCATCACCCTTTCGCCCCTGATGTACGGCGACCTGTACGCCACCCTGAACGCCAAGTTCGTTTCCAACAACGCCCGCAAGGACAAGTACGTTTTCAACATCGACGCCTACCACGACAGGTTCGCGCCGCGCCATCCCGTGAGTCTTTGCCTGTTCCCGCAGATTGTGCCCGACGCGGAGCCGGAGGTGTTGGCCTGCGGCCGGGCGGGCAGGGGCCGGGCCGTGACCCAGCTTGTGCATTCCACCATCGCCCAGATGGGGGACCAACACGACATAGCGACCATCAGGAAACTGGTGGATTTTGTGAAGGACCTGCCCTTTTACCAGATCAACCTCTGCCGCGACATTGAAAAGAATCTGCGCTGCCTCGGGAAATTCCTGGAAACCGGAGATTGCGGACGGCAGACCGGCCTTAACATCAGCTCCCGCGCCGCGCCGCACGCGGTGTTCGCGGGCTGAGGCGGGCTTAACCCTGTTACGGAGGAACCATGGCCACCTATGTTTTGAATGATGAAAAAATGTTCAGCGACATCGCGGACGGCATCGCCATCGTCATCAATTCCGAAACCGGCATCTATTACGGCATGAACGGCTTCGGCACGGCGGTGTTTGAAAATATCCTGAACGGCGCGGACACGGAGGATATTCTGGCCGAAATACGAAAAATGCCCGACGCCCCGGAAGACCTGCCGGCCCGGCTCACGGCCTTTGTCGCCGCGCTGGCGGAAAAGGAACTGATCCTGGCGGGCCAAACGGCCGGAGGCGCGGTTAACCTTGACCCGGAAACGGCCCAAAACGACGCCTTCGCCCTGGAGGTGAAGGAATATGACGACGCCCAGGAACTGCTGCTGGCCGACCCCATCCATGAGGTCAGGGAAGAAACGGGCTGGACGCCGGAAAAGGATTCTCTGGAGACGGATGAGGACGCGGTGAAGGCCAAAAAAGCCAAGTCGGGCGAGTAGGAGCGGGGTGCAGGATCATGCCCGCGAATTGTCATCCTAATTCAGCAAGCGCCCGCTCCAGCGTGCCGCGCCGGATACATGATTCAACAAACAGCCACAGAGCTTCACGAAGGTTTTGCTCCGCGCGTTCGAATGTTCCGCCCTGGGTGGTGATGTCAAGATTGGGGCAGGAAGCAAGCCAGTACTTTCCAGACGACTTGAAATGCGCCTCAACCGGCAGCATGCGGCTTGATTCCATAAACGGCTCCTTGCTCTTGGCGCAAGGTAAGCATGCCGCCGGGATCTTTGTCAAGCGGCGGTCCCGAACCCAAACCGGCTCATGGGTGCAAGCATGACGAGTTTGCAGGAATATCCCAAAGTTTCCGTCATCATCCCGGTGTACAACACCGAGCCGTACCTGCGGCGCTGCCTGGATTCCGTCTGCGGGCAGACCTTGCGGGAGATTGAGATCATCTGCGTCAACGACGGCTCCACGGACGGCTCGCTGGAAATTTTGCGGGAGTACGCTCAAAAAGACAGCCGGGTAAAAGTGATTGAGCTTGAAGAGAATAAAGGAGCCGGTGCAGCGCGGAATGCTGGAATTGACGCGGCGCGGGGGGAGTATATCGGGTTTGTTGACAGTGATGATTATGTGGATTTGGATTTTTATGAAACCCTCTATGTTAAGGCCCAAGAAACTCAGGCTGAAGTGGTGAAGGGTGCCGATTGGGAGCTAATTACGTCAGATGGCATCGTGATAATAGAAAATGTAAATGCGGAAATTAGACTGCATCCTACATTATTTAAACAATATGTGACTGCTATTTTTAAAACTGCTTACATACATGACAATTCAATTAATTTCCCTGAAGGGATAATGATAG
>JAISMK010000020.1 GCA_031276785.1 Desulfovibrio sp.
GCCTCATCGCCGATGATACTGCATACCAATATGTGGGAACGTAGGCCGAGGCCAACATTCAAGCACAAAAGCGCCCCCGGTCTATGCCCGGGGGCGCTTGCTTCTTTGCGGGGATTGATAGCAAACCGATAGCAGGGGGAAAAACGCTATCTTCTAGAGCATTGTGTTCTATTTTGTGATAAAAGCCATGTTGAAAGAGAACATTGCCTGCTGATTCCAGGTAAAATCCTTCCGCACTGCCCCGCCTTGGGCGATTACCCGTAGGGGACGCGCCGACGCGGCGTCAAGCGCCTATGTTTGCCATTTCAACCAAGGCTGGATAAATAATGACATTTCGATCTTCCGAGTCGCTATTTTCCAACGCTGTGCCTGTCTTCATGAAGAGCTTCGGCAGACTGAATCCTGAAAAGGTGTTTTACGTCATCTGGAGAGAAAAGAGTACTGCCGGACTTTTTTCCAATGTCTTTCATGTTCTTGCCCACCTGAGCTATGCCCACGAGTTTGGTTTGACGCCGGTGGTGGATATGGAACATTTCCCCACACTATATAATGAGGCGGAATCAATACAAGGGTCGAAAAACTCCTGGGAATATTACTTTAACCAGCCTGTTCAAGCTTCTCTGGCGGATGCATATAAAAGCAAACGGGTTGTGTTCTGCTACGGAGCCAATAACTCCGCCTTTGCCGTCTACTATAACTTCGCTAAAGCTCAAGAAACAGCCCGGAGATATTTAAGGATCAACAGCCATATCCTTGCTGAAGCCGAGCGTTTTCGTTCGGAGCATTTTCAGGGCAAGGTTCTCGGGGTCCACATGCGGGGGCAGGAGATGAAGACCGCCGCCGGGCATCCGATCCCTCCTTCGGAGGAACAGATGCTGGCCAGGGCCGAACAATTGTTGCGATCTTTGCCCATTGACCGGATTTTTATAGTTAGCGAGGAGCAGGCCTATGTGGACGCTTTTCAGCGACGCTTCGGAGAGATGGTTCTGTGTACCGATGCCTTTCGCACCTATGAAGAAAATGCGTATCGCCTGCCGATCTATCCCAGGCCTTTGCATATGTATCATCTTGGCCTGGATGTGCTTCGCGACGCCATTCTCTTGTCGCAGTGCGCTTACTTGCTGGCCGGCGGTATGGGTGGTTTGGCTTTCGGCTCGGGCGTCAGCATGATGGCTCAACTACTGAACGACAGGCGCTATGCCCATGTGGAACTTGTCTATAACGGTATTTTGCCCGGCGGACCGGGGCAGCGGGCTTTCATTGAGTTCATCCGGGATTACTTCCCCGGCGGCGTCTACCAGACAGCATAAAGACTCTGCTGTCTGCCTGTTGGAGCCAGGACCCAAATTCTCACTGAATCGCGGCAGGGAAAAATCCTTAGCTGCTCTTCGCTGGTCAGAATGAGTTTGTCCAGGCGCTCCTGCTGGAGCGTCTGCACAAACAGTTCGGCATAAGCGTTCATGTCAGGAGTGCGCACCCGTATTTTTTTGCACCGGATGCCTGACTCGTTGAGAAGTTTCCGGAATTTGTCGGTAAACACCGGCGTTCGTGCGGTGGATGCCGAGCGAGCAGTTCTTCCCAGTTGATTTGGCGCTTGCCCTTGGCTTCATATTTTGATATTTAAAATTAATTTCAATTAAAATATACGAATATAATTGTTGGGCATGGTTATGTTTTGGAGTGAGTATGGATTCTATAATACATGCAATTTTGCAGGCGACGCTGGTTTCCAAGGCCGTTCTTGTCCTTCTGGTCGTCATGTCCCTTGCGAGCTGGTCGTTTATGATAGGTAAATGGTTTACACTCCGCGCAGCGCAAAGGCGGAGTGAGGCGGCGCTGGCCAAGTTGGATAGCGCGGATGACCTGATCGGCGCCCTGCGTCTTTTGGGCGAAGACAAGGAATGCCCGTTTTTCGGCATAGCCATCCGGGGCGTGCGTGAATTCAATCGCATCAACAAGACGGGAGACGCGGAAAAGCTGCTCAACGACAACGTGCGCCGCTCCCTGCGCTATGGCATCGAGGAGCAGATGGCGAAGCTGAAATCACCCCTTTTCCTGCTGGCCACGGCCGCCAACACCGCGCCGTTCATCGGGCTGTTCGGCACGGTCTGGGGGATCATGTATTCCTTCCAAGCCATCGCGCTGATGAAAAGCGTCTCGCTCGCCACCGTCGCGCCGGGCATCGCGGAGGCGCTTATCGCAACGGCCATGGGGCTTTTTGTCGCCATTCCCGCGACGCTGGGCTACAATATTTTCCGCTCGAGACTTTCCTCCATTGAGGGCGAATGCATCAACTTCGCCGGCATCCTTCTCAACAGAATGCAGCACGAAGTTAACCGTCATGACGGCGGCATCCGTTTCGCTGACATGCGGGAGGCTGCGTAATGGCCATGTCCGCCGGCGGCGACGATGATTTTGTCTCTGAAATAAACGTGACGCCCTTTGTGGATGTCATGCTGGTATTGCTGATCATTTTTATGGTAACCGCGCCCATGATGGTCGAAGGGCTTGATGTGGATCTGCCGCCCGTGCAGACGGCCGAAGCGCTGGTCACGGAGGATGACCATTGCATTCTGACCGTCAAGGCCGACGGCTGCCTTTTTCTTGATACATACCAGACGACCCTTGAAGACCTTGATTCCGTGCTGAAAACGCTGGTACTCGCTCCGCGCAAACAGCTTTTTCTGCGGGCAGACCGGAACGTGCCTTACGGTATTGTCGCGGACGTCATGAGCCGGGCGCGCGGCGCGGGCATTCATGACCTGGGCATGGTGACGACCACGAATGCCGGACAGGAAACAGCGGATACGGCCCTGCCCGAGCGTGTTCGGCATCTCCTGGTCCAAAAGGACGAGGCTGCCGAGCGGATACAGGTTTCACTCACTCCCGAGCAGGTACTCGCGGGCAACGCCCTGTTTCACTGCTCGTATGAGGGGGCGGTCCGCAATATGTTTTTCAAGAGCAAGACTTTGGAATTATTAGCGCTTTTTTTCGGGCAGGTGGCGATACAGGAAAAAACGGGGAACCCCGTGCGGCTTTCTGTCTCCGAACAGGAAATTATCGCAAGAGCGCGGGAATTTCTGCTGAAGCACATGGATGAGCCGCCTGGTGTGAGCCAGATAGCCCGCCATGTGGGCGTGAACGATACAAAACTCAAAAGGCTGTTCAAAGCGGCATATGGTCTTTCCCCATACGCCTACCTGCGGGTGGAGCGTCTGGCTGTCGCCCGGGAGATGCTTGTCGCCAAGGGCGTGAACGTGAGCGAAGCGGCCATGAGCGTCGGGTACAGCAATATCAGCCATTTCATTGATGCGTTCGCCCGTCGTTACGGTGTTCGCCCGGGAGAGTTGCGGCTTCGGTCTTGTTGATCTCGCAGTTGAACAAAGCGGGTTCTTCGACATTCACTGTGGAATTGGGAAGTCTGAGGCATTCATCCGTAACAAAAAAATCCGTACCCACTGGTTTGCTTGACTTTGTTGAGGCAGTGAGCCCGTAAGCAGCCCCAAAAACCTCCTCACTGGCAGTTGTTTTTGAAAGGCATATTCCATGAATGGAAAAGGCAAGCTGGCGGCAATTTCGGCGTATCCCGCTGGGTGCGAGGGCTTTGGAAAGACCTCACAACATAGGCACTCTACTGGGGGGCAGAAGAAATCCACATAAAACGCCGAAGACTCTTTTTTTTATCGGTGTTTCAAATAGTTGAAGCATCTCAATTCCTTAGGCGATCTTGTATAAGGCATAGCAGCTTGCCTTGTGGATATGTGCAAGTTTCACTCTCGATAGCCTCGGAGACTTTCATGTCAAGGCTATGCTGGATTTTTCATTTGAGTATTTTTCAGGAATAAATTAGTAAATGTGGCTGCCGCAGACTATGTGACAAGCGGAGGGATGGCAGAGCGGCTGATCGCGGTGGTCTTGAAAACCATTTAGGGTTAACGCCCTACGGGGGTTCAAATCCCTCTCCCTCCGCCAAAAGATAAATAAAATCGCCGAATTGCGTAAAGCGCTCAACATTTTTGCTTGTGATGTTGTCGCCAGATTCCCCAAGCTTGGTTTGCCACCCCTTGGCCGTATCGGACACCAGAGCAGTCCAACTTTTAAAAGTTAAACTGCTCTAGCACCATGTACCACTTAAAACTGCGTTTTAAGTGGTAAGATCGTTGCGCCGAAAAGCGTGGTTTTCGGCTTGCTCCGCCGCCTGCAGCGGCGCGCCGGGCTTAAAGCCCGGCATTAGTACGCCGTAAATTTATCCGCAATTTTAAATGTTACAGCGTACTAGACCAATTTCGCTTTGAGATGGTTGCTTGACGGCGGGCCATGCCCGCCCGCCGGGCTCACTCTTTTTCCGGAGCCTCCCTCTGCCCCGGAGGAAAGAGGGGCAGCACCGGAAAACAGACCGGAGGACGATGCACCATCGGGGCGGAGGCCAATTGCCGCAAGGCCGTCCGCACGCCATCGGCCCCGGCCTTGTGGGTCATCACGACAAGAGGAACGCCGGCCCCGCCGTCGCCGCCGTCCTGCTGGATTATCTGGGCTATGGAAATGCCGTTGGCGGCCATTATGGCGGCCACATCACGCAGAACTCCGACGGAATCGCTCACGCGCAGACGTATATACCAAGGGCTGACGGACTGGGCCGCCGGCACGGCCCGAACCGGAGCCCGGACAAAGCCGGTGTTGTTGGGCAGGGCGTTGCGGGCAATAGCCAGAATATCCGCGGCCACGGCGCTGCCGGTGGGCAAGGCCCCCGCCCCCCGGCCGTGGAGAAATACAGGCCCCGCCACATCGCCCTGGATACGCAGGGCGTTGTACGCGCCATTCACCCCGGCCATGAGGCAGGCTTCATGGACCAGATGGGGAGCGACGCCGGCCTCCATGCCGAAATCCTGGCCGTGGAGCAGGCGGGCATAGCCCAGCAACTTGATGCGGCAACCGAGCTGCCGGGCGTAGCGGATATCCTCCGCCTCCACGCCGCTGATGCCGTGTACGGGCAGTGCGGAGAAGGGAAAATCCAGACCCCAGGCCAGGCGGATGAGCAGGATGAGCTTGTGGGCGGCGTCCGCGCCCTCCACGTCCAAAGTGGGATCGGCCTCGGCATAGCCCAGCTCCTGGGCGCGGGCCAGGGCGGCACGGAAGGGCATCCCCCCGGAGGACATTTCCGTGAGGATGTAGTTGCTGGTGCCGTTGAGGATGCCCACCAGTTCCTGTACGCGGTTGGCGGCCAGTCCCTCGCGCAGGGTCTGGACCACGGGGATGCCCCCGCAGACGCTGGCCTCAAAGCCCAGATGCAGGCCCCTGGCCGCCGCCAGGGCAAAAAGCTCGTTTCCGGACTCGGCCAGGAGCGCCTTGTTGGCGGTGACCACATGCCGGCCGTTGGCCAGGGCGCGGGCAATGAGCTTGCGGGGAGCGTCAATGCCGCCCATAAGCTCCACAACGACATCCACTTCCGCGTCGTCCGTCAAATCCTCGGGGCAGGTGGTCAGCGCGGTCCCCGGAGGCAGAGCGGCGGCGCGGGGGCGTGACGGATCGCGCACCAGGATGCTTTTGATACGGATGGGCCTGCCGGCCCGGGACATCAGAGCGGCGGAGCTTTGGTCGAGCACGCGCACCAGTCCGGTGCCCACAGTGCCGAAGCCGGCCAGGCCGAGGACCAGGGGCGCGCTCACCCGGCGCCGCCGGACAGGAGTTTTTTGATGCCCCGCGCCGCCTGGTTGATACGCTGCCGGTTTTCAATCAGGGAAAAGCGGACGTACTCGTCGCCCCTGGCGCCGAAGCCGATGCCCGGGGAAACAGCCACCCTGCCCACAGAGAGCAGGCGCCTGGAAAACTCCACGGAACCCAGGGAGCGGAAAGGCTCGGGGATCCTGGCCCAAAGAAACATCGTTCCCCGTGGAGCTTCCACGGGCCAACCGGCGCGGTTCAGGGCGCGCACCAGATCATCGCGGCGCCGGCGGTAAATCTCCCGAATTTCCCGCACACAGTCGTCCGGGGCCTCCAGGGCCACGCAGGCGGCAATCTGGACAGGCTGGAAAATGCCGTAGTCCAGGTAGCTCTTGATGCGGGTCAGGGCCTGGATGATGGCCTGGTTGCCGACGCAGAAACCCACCCGCCAGCCGGCCATGGAATAGCTTTTGGACATGGAGAAAAATTCCACGCCCACCTCCCTGGCCTCCGGGATCTGCAGGAAACTGGGGGCCATGTCCCGGTCGAAGACAAGATCGGCATAGGCCAGGTCGTGGATGACGTACATCTTGTGTTCTTTGGCAAAGTCCACCACCTTCCGGAAAAATTCCAGCTCGACCATTTCCGTGGTGGGGTTATGCGGGTAGCTGATGAACAGGAATTTGGGCCGGGGCCATGCCTGGCGGGTGGCCAGGAGAAGATCTTCAAAAAAATCGCGGCCATTTTCTATGGGAATGCCGCGCACGTCCGCCCCGGCGATGATGGCGGCATAGGCATGAATGGGATAGGTGGGATCCGGGGCGAAGACGACATCCCCGGGGGCCATCAAAGCCATGGCCAAATGGGCCAGGCCTTCCTTGGCGCCCAGAGTGGCCACGGCCTCGGTCTCCGGGTCCAGTTCCACTCCGTAGCGCCGGGCGTACCAGCCGCAGATGGCCGAGCGCAGGGCAAAGATGCCGCGGGAAACGGAGTAGCGATGGTTCTCCGGCTTGGCGACGGCCTCAATGACCTTGTCCACAATAAAGCGGGGAGTGGGAAGGTCCGGATTGCCCATGCCGAAATCCACAACGTCAATATTCTGCCGGCGCAGTTGCGTCTTCAGATCACCCACCACGGCGAAAACATAGGGAGGCAGGCGGTGCATACGGGGAAACTGGTTCATCATGTCTTTTCTCCCAATATGTTCTCCACATACTCCAACAACGGAATTTGGTAAAGACCGGCTTATTCCCCGCGCCCTGCCCGCGGATTCCGATTCTCCATCATACAGTATATGTTTGATGGAGAATCGGACTACTCTTCACTCTCCGCGGCGCCCTCTTCCCGCCGGCGGCGGGTGGGCGCGGCCGCCAGGAAGACGATCCAGGCCAGAAAGGCTCCCTCCCAGAAGACCTTGCGGACAACGCTGTCCGGACTGACGTTGGCCAGAAGCAGGGGCAGGAGTTGCGGCGTGAGGCCCGCGAGCCAGGCCGGAGTCCGGGGCAGACCTATATCGCGCAGCCGCTTGGCCTGGGGAATGGTGGCCACGGCGGTGAACAGGCCATAGATGAAAAACAGCAGGGATCCTTTGTAGCCTTCGCCAAGACTGGTGAAGATATAGGCGAAACAGACGGCGCCCACCATGAACACAAAGGGCAGGGCCACGATAAATTCCGCGCGGCTCATCGCCCCCCTCAGGGACATCATTCCCACCAGAGCGCGGATAAGGAGCGGATCTTGCTTCTGCAGGGTCATTGCCCATCCTCCTCTTCCTTCCAGTCCTTCAGGCGCAGTTCCACGGAGGCGGCCCCGTTATAGCGGTCAATGCGCGGGGTATAGGCTATGCGGATCCTCCGCCCCTTCAGGCTGGCGGGCATAGCGGCCTGTTCCCGCCAGGCCGTGGCCCTGAGGCGCAGGCCGCTGTCCTCGTCTTCCAGATCCAGGCGCAGAAATCCCGGCCGGCTCCGCATGGCCCTGACCCGCACCGGCGGGGAGACGAAAACCGGCTCCCTGTTGCCCATACCGAAAGGCTGCAACATCTCCAGCTCCTTCAAAAAGGTAAAATCCGCCTGAGCAAAGGCCAGTTCGCCGTCAATCCGGCACTGGCCCTCTCCGGGCGAGGCGCCCAGAATGCCCCGGACCAAATCGTCAAACCGCAGGCGGAAGAGTTCCAGGGCAGCGGGGGACAGGCTCAGGCCGGCGGCCATGCTGTGCCCGCCGAAGCCGAGCAGGAGCGGCGCGCAGCTCCCGAAGAGACCGTTCATGTCCACTCCGGGCACACTGCGTCCTGAGCCTTTGAGGCGGTCTCCGGCGTCCGCCAGGATCACCGTGGGCCGGCGCAGGCTCTCCGCCAGGCGGGAAGCCACGATGCCGATAATACCGAGATGCCAGGAAGGGGAATAGAGGACAAGTCCCATGCGGCCGTGTTCCACCTCCTGCCGGGCCAGGAGCCGGGCCTCCTCCAGAATGTCCTCCTCTTCCCGCCGGCGCTGGTCGTTGAGGCGGGAAAGCTCCTCCGCCAGCAGAGCCGCCTTGTCCCGATCCCCAGTCAGGAGCAGCTCCAGAGCAGTCTCGGCGGACCCCATTCTTCCGGCCGCGTTCAGGCGCGGCGCCAGGCCGAACACCACCTGGCCGGCCCCCAGGGCAGCGCCAGGCGCAAAGCCGCAGGCGGCTTTCAAGGCCGCTATCCCCACCCTTTCCCCCTGGGCGATTTTCAAAAGGCCGTTCTTGATCAGAATCCGGTTCTGCCCGTTCACGTCCACCACATCCGCCAGGGATCCCAAAGCCACAAGATCCAGCAGGGGACGCAGATCCGCCCGCTTCCGCCCGGCTTGCTCCAAGGCGGCGTTGAGAGCGCCCATGAGAAAGAAGGCCACGCCCACTCCGGCCAGGGCGGGGCAGGGGCAGTCCGCCAGGCGCGGATTGACGATGGCGTCCGCGGGCGGCAGCTCAACGCCGGGCAAATGGTGATCGGAGACAATCACCGTCATGCCCAGCTCCTTGGCGTGGGCCACAGCCCGCACATCGCTGATCCCCACATCCACCGTAAGCAGCAGATCCACGCCCTCTCCGGCCAGGCGATCAAGGCCCTGACTGTTCAGGCCGTACCCCTCAGCCAGGCGGGCTGGTATGTAATGGACGCAGGCGAAGCCGTGCAGACGGAGAAAATCCTTGACCAGGGCCGTGGCGGAGATGCCGTCCACATCGTAGTCGCCCCAGACGCAGAGCCTTCCTCCGGATAAAAGCCCGCGGGCCAGCAGGGCGGCGGCCTCCCGCACTCCCGGCCACTGCTCCAGAGGAGACAGCCTGCGCAGTACCGGGTTGAGAAAAAAATCCATGTCGGCCAAATCACGCAGACCCCGCCGCCAGAGCAGGGAAGCCAGAACCGGGGAAATCTCCAGGCGGCGCGCCCACAACGACAGTTCGGCGGGCGGAGGGACCGCCGGATCAAACGCTGGCACCCAGAGCATGGTCAGAACATGGAGGCCAGAACGCCTCCCCTTTCCCCGGACATTCGCGTTTTCAAAGCTTCGGCCAAAGTCTCCCCTTTGACGCCGGGAGGCAGCAGTCCCAGGACCGCCTCGCCCGGAAGCTCGCCCGGAACATAGCCGGCTTTGGCCAGGGTATCGGCCGCCGAGAGCAGAGACGCCTCCATGCGCCCTTCAGGGGCATGGTGCCATTGGATGGCCTCGGTCAGAATCAGGGGCAGTTTCCAGGTATTCAGCACCTGGGCGGCGATAAGGCCGTGGTCTATGCCCCAGTAGGCATTTTCCGCCTCGGCGAAGGTACAGCCCTCGCGGACGCGCAGAGCCTCTATTTCCAGCCAGATCCCGGGCCGGGTGGAAGCCAGGAAGACCTTGCCCAAATCATGCAGCAGCCCGGCCACATAGGCTTCATCCGGGGCGAAGGCGGTGAGGTTCCGGGGGTCGGACTTTTCCGGGGCGGCTTCGGCGTGCAGGGCGGCCGTCAGGTGCCTGGCCAGGATGGCGGTCTTGATGTGGTGCTGCCACAGGGCGCGGGAGTCGAATTTTTCCGGCAGCTTCACCCCCTTGATGGCCGCGACCATGCCCACCATCAGGACCAGGGAGCGCACCTCCCGCAAACCCAGGACGCTGATGGCCCGGCTCAGGGAAGTCACCTTGAATTCCAGCACATAATAGGCCGAATTGGCGATGTTCAGAAGGCGCGCGGCCAGGTTCTGGCTGCGCTCCACGAGATTGGCGATATCCTGCAGGGTGGCCGTGGACTGCTCCCGGGTGGCGTTAAAAAGCAGGGGCAGAAGTTCCGGCTCATAGGGCACCATGGGAGGGGTTTCAGCCAGCTCGCTCAAAAAGGCTTGGGCGCGTTCACAGGCTTGTTGCGGCTCACTCATGTTCTTCTCCCCTCACCTTTTCAGGCCGGCTGCTTACTTTCCCCGGCCCCCGCCGGCCCGGCCCCTTCCCCCTCCCCGGCCGGAACGGCGGAGGCGGCATCCTCGCTCCTTTGAAGCATCCGGGCGACTTCCGGCTTTTTCTCCTCCGGCACAAGGCCGCGGCTTAACAGCCAGCGCAGAAACTGGACGGACGGTTCCAGACGGGGGTTCATCTCCAAAGACTTGATCAGGCAGCGCAGGGTGTTGGGAATATCATTCTTTTCCAGATAGGCGCGAGCCATGTTGTGGTAGAGGTGTTCATCCTGAGCGGCCAGTTCCTCGGCACGGCTGTAGTAAACAAGAGCCTGATCAATCATCTTGTTCTTGCGCAGACTGATGCCGAATTCATTGAACAGATGTTTATGTTCCTCTTCAAAGGCGGCATCAAGTTTTACAAGACGCTCAAAAATATTGTCGGCCTTGTGCTGTTCTCCCCTCTCCAGATAGGTGATGCCCAAACCAAAGTTGGCCCGGACATTTTCTTCATCCACGCGCAAGGCATTGTTATATTCCATTTCGGCGCTATAATATTCTTTGTTGCGTCGGTAGCGTTCCGCTTTGGCGATAGTTTTATTCAAATCACGCATCTTTGGAAAAACATCTGTTATATATAGCTCCGGCTCTGGCGCAAACCGCTCTAAAAAATTATCTTTGGAAATTTTCTTTTTGGGTCCGGATGGAACATAGTGTACATTCAAAGGCTGAACTTCGATCTGTCCGTCTCGATCTTCTATACAAAACCAGAACATTTTCTGAATTGTTTTACGCATAGTCGTGCCGGTGCCAACTTTGCGTACTTCTTGAGAAGAAAAGACGCCATTGATGCCTTCGTGTTTTTCCGTATTGGCCTGCATACTTATAACCCTCTAAATTCACGACGTAATGATGCTCCGGGCCACTTGGAACTTCGTCTTATTCCAATGCCAGGTTAAAAATGCTTTGATTTTTGACCTGGAATTGGAATAAGTGGCGGGATTTACCCTGAGTCGGCAGGCTGTAGCTTTATCAGCAATTTTAAATGTCGCGGCGCGCTAAAGCCGGGCGCGATCCATGGCCTCCAGGGCCCGGCGGGCGGCGGCGGCAGGGTCGGCCGCCCGGGTAATGGGCCTGCCCATGACCAAAAAATCCGCTCCGGCGGCCACGGCCTCTTCCGGAGTGACCACCCGCCGCTGATCGTCGTCTCCCGCCTCGCCGGAAAAGCGGATTCCCGGGCAGAGACAGAGAAAATCCCGGCCGCAGGCCCGCTTCACCGCCCCCGCCTCCCGTCCGGAACAGACCACCCCGTCCAGGCCCCACTCTCTGGCCCACACGGCGCGTTGTACCACCAAGCTTTGCGAAAGGCCACTCTCCTGCTGGCTGGTCAGCAGGGTGACTCCAAGGATCAGCGGCCCTTCCCCCTCCGCCCGGCCTTCTTCCCGGCCGTTCCGGGCGGCCCTGGCCATGTCTTCGCCCCCTTCCAGGTGCAGGGTTGTCATCCGCGCCCCCAGGCGAGTGGCGGCGCGCACGGCGCCCCTTACCGTGTGGGGAATATCGTGGAATTTCAAATCCAGAAAAAGAGGGAAGGAACGGGCCAGAATCGCCCGCGCCAGTTCCGGCCCCCCGGCCGTGAACAATTCCAGGCCCACCTTCAGCCAGAGAGGCATGCCGGACAGAGCGTCCGCCAGAGCCAGGGCCGGCGCGGGGGAAGGCGCGTCCAGAGCCACCGCCAGACGGGGGGAGCTCATTGCGGCCCCCAGTCCCGCAACAGATCGTCCAGAAAGCCCCCATGGCGGACCGGCGACAGAGTGGCCGCGATATAGGCGGCCCGCAGTTCCTGCCAGGCTTGTTCCAGATCGTCGTTGATGATCCACAGGTTGAACCAGTGCGCCTGGATGATTTCGTGTTTGGCAATGGACAGCCGTTTGCGCAGGCTGTCCGGAGTTTCCGTGCGGCGGCCCCGGAGGCGGCGGACCAGTTCCCGGCGCGAGGGCGGCAGGATGAAGATCAGCCTGGCGCCGGGGATGGTGCGCCGCAACTGGGAAGCCCCCTGCACATCTATATCGAAAAGAACATCGCGGCCCTCGGCCAGAAGCTGTCTGGTGGACTCCAGAGGGGTGCCGTAAAACTGATCATGCACCAGCGCCCACTCGGCGAAATAGCCGGCATCGCGGCGCATGAGAAATTCTTCCCGGCTTATGAAGTCATAGTCCCGGTCCTGGATTTCATCCGGACGCGGAGAGCGGGTGGTGCAGGAGACGGAAAAGGCGAAGCGGGGAAATTCCGCCACCAGACGCTTGATCAAGGTGGTCTTGCCTGTGCCCGAAGGGGCGCAGACAACCAGGGCCACCCCGCTGCGGCTATGGGGAATCATCCTTCTTCCTCCTGAAAACGTTGGCGCATGGTTTCCGCCTGGACCGCGGAAAGGATGACGTGGTTGGAATCCGTAATCACCAGAGAGCGGGTCTTGCGCCCTTGGGTGGCATCAACGAGCCTTCCTTCCTGGCGGGCGTCCTCCCGAAGACGGCGCATGGGCGAAGAGGTGGAGTTGACCACCGCCACTACCCTTTCCGCCACGACAAAGTTGCCGAAGCCAAGATTCAGAAGCCGCTGCCGCGCCTGCATGGACAGAAAACCGCCGCGTCCGGGAGTTTATTCCACATTCTGGGCCTGTTCCCGGCATTTTTCCAGTTCGTTCTTGATATCCACCACCAGCCGGGAAACCTGGACATCCTGGACCTTATTGCCGCAGGTGGTGATTTCCCGAAAACACTCCTGCAAGGTAAAATCCAGCTTGCGCCCTACATCCCCGCCCTGATCCAAAAGCCCGCGCAACCTGTCCAGGTGGATGGACAGACGGGTCAATTCCTCGCTGATGTCCAGCTTGTCGGACAGCAGGGCCATTTCCTGCAAAAACCGCCCCTCCTCCGGGATCCGCCCGCAGGCCTCCAGAATTTCCTCCAGGCGCTCCCGCGCCGCGGCGAAACGTTCTTCCTTAACGTCCGGAGCCCGCTCCTCGATGCGCCGGGTCCATTCCTCCAGGCGCAGGATGCGGGCCCGCAGATCCTTTTCCAGCATCCGGGCTTCTCCCGCGCGCGCCTCATTCCAGTCCTCCAGAGCCAGGGACAGACCGCGGTCCAGCTCCCGGGCCAGGGCATCGTCCGGCTCCTGCGGGCCGTCTTCCCAGAGGAAGGGAAGCCCCAGCAGGCGGTTATACTCCGGAACAAAGTCCTCCCCGCGCGAGGAGGCGAAGGATGCGAGGCTTTCCAGCACGGCATCGGCCAAATCTTCGTTGAGGGCAATGGACGGAGTGCGGCGGCGGGTCTGCAGGCGCAGAGAAATTTCCAGGCGTCCCCGGGCGGCATGGCGCCTGACCAGCTTTTCCAGAGCCGCCTCCAGAGGCCGGGCCTCCAGGGGCAGACGCCAGTGGATGTCCAGATAGCGGCCGTTGACGCTGCGCACTTCCCAGGTCTGGTTCCAGCGATCTTCTTCCAGAAGGGAACGGCCGAAGCCGGTCATGCTGCGGATCATGCGCGCTCCGGGGAAAAGGGGAGGAAAAACGCCAGGGGATTACGATACGGCATACCGCCCGCGGAGGCAATGGAAAAGACAGCGCGCAAGCATTCCCTGCCGCCTCAGGAGCCTCCCCCCCCATCCTCCAGGGGAGGATTGAAATATCCCAGGCGCAGCCAGGGGCATTCCCGCCGGAGGCGTTTTACGGCATTGATATATCCCGCGCAGGGGCCTGTGGGCAGGCCGCGCATCAGATCCAGGTACAAATCAGGATCAATATTCAGGTTGCGCAGTTGCAGGCAGTCCACCCTTTCCTGCCGGATCAGGGCAATGAGGGCGGAAAGCTCCTCCTCGGTATCGGAAAAGCCGGGGAAAAAGAGAAGATTGAGGGAGACATAGAGGCCGGAAGTTTTGGCGATCCGGATGCTCTGGACAACATGTTCAAAAGAGTAGCCCGCAGGGCGGTAGTAGCGGGCATACGGCCCGGGCCGGGCGCTGTTCAGGCTGACCCGCAGAGAGGAAAGCCCGGCCTCGGCCAGCAGGGCGACGGCTTCCGGCAGCGAGGCGTTGCTGTTGAGATTTATTGTGCCCCTGCCCCCTCCGGCGCGGAACAGGCGGATGGCGGCGGCGATGAGAGGGGCCTCGGTCAGCGGCTCCCCTTCGCAGCCCTGGCCGAAGGAAAAGATGGGGGCGGATGTTTCCCTGCTCCCGTGGTGGCGCATGACCTCGACAATCTCCTCTGGAGAGGGGGTGAATTCCATCCGGCACTGCGGCGTCCGGGAGATGGGGGACTCCTTGTCCTGCAGGGAAATACAGCCCAGACAACGGGCGTTGCAGACGCGGGAAACCGGCAGGGGAGCTTCGTAGCGGCCCAGGCACAGGTTGCGGGCCGCCGGGCAGTTGTAGATCCGGGCGCAGGTGCCCGCCAGATGCCGGATAAGGCGGTTGCCGGGAAACCGCGCCACCAGTTCCCGCGCCTGCCGCTCCAGCAGGGCGGGGGGAACGGCGCGAAACTCCTGCCGCCGATCCGCATCCACTTTTTTGGCGCAGAGATACAGCCGGTTATGGGCAAAGCCCACGGCTCCGTATGCGAAAAGAGGCAGAACCGGGGCGTTGGGGGCGCGCCTGAAAGCGGGGTGGGCGGTCAGGGTATGGGCCGGGGCGGCAAAAGCGGCCACAGCCTGATCCTCGTGCTCCTCCAGGGCGCGGCTGTCCAGATCAAACCCCAGGGCGCCGCGTCCGGGCAGAAAAAAAAGAGTGCTTTCCGGAGGCAGGGGAATGAGTTCCTCCGGACGCGGCAGAAGAATCTCCTCTCCCTTGCGGCAGACCATCAGCAGCCGGGGATGGTCGCGGATGTTGCCCGCGGCGTCCGCCGTCACCATACGGGGACGAAGGGGGGAGGATGCCATGCCGGCCTCGAAAGATCGTTGTTTCGCCAAAGAATGTATGCTACGCAGGAATAAGCGGCGCGCCGGACGCGGGACGCGCACTTTTCTAAGCCAAGTTTTTCCTCCGCGCAAGTCCCGGGGCGCGCCGCAAACCCCGGTCCGGAGCCGTGCCATGTTCGACGACGCCCTGGTGTCCCTGATGGTCATGCTGTTGCTGTCCTTCGCGGGAATGCTGATCATGTTCCTGTTCATCCTCCGCTCACAGTCCTCCCAGTCGGCGATGCTGCGGGAATGGTTCCGCCAGCACCACTCCGCCCTGGCGGAGGTGGAGCAGCAGTTGATGAACCTCCATTTCACCCTGCGCCAATTGCAGCAGAAAAAAACGGCGCCGCAGGAACAGCGGGCCGATCTCCCGCCTCCTTCCGGGGACTTGCGGGATCTGTTCGGCCCCCTCCCGGAAGAAAAGGAGGGCGGCGACCAGGGCCTGCGGGAAACGCGCAAGGAAACGGCGCCCGAAAGGGACTATTCCTATCCCTCCGCGGCCGGACTGGATCCCGTGCAGGGTAATTTTCTGGATCTGCCGCTGCCGCCCGCAGGAAAAAAAGACGGGGGCAAACCCGTCCCGCCAGAGCTGGAAATCAAGCTGGACCGATAATGGCGGACGGCCCCCCCTCCTCCGTCGCCATACTTGTCCGGGAAGACTGCCCGCCGGCCTTGGATCTGGCCCGCGCCCTGCACGCCCGGCTGCGGGAACTGGGGATACGCCCCTGGCTGGGCCGGCATGACGGGAGCAATACCCTCCAGGGCGCCATGCCCGAGACAGATCTGGCTCTTGTCCTGGGCGGAGACGGCACCTTTGTCTCCGTGGCCCGCGGCCTCATGGGCCGGAACATTCCCCTGGCCGGCATCAACTTCGGCCGGGTGGGCTTTTTGTCCTGCGTCGCCCCGGCCTCCTGGCGGGAGTTTCTGGAAGATCTGCTGGCCGGCCGTCTCCACCCCGAACCCCGCCTGGCCCTGCGTTGGGAACACCTGAGGCGGGGCCGGAGGCTGGCCTCCGGCTGGGCCGTGAACGAGGTCCTCGTCAGCCGCAGAGACACCGCCCGGCTGGCCAGCCTGAGCCTGGCCGTGAACAAAGGGCCGCTCCTGCGGCTGCGCGCCGACGGCATCCTCCTGGCAACCCCCACGGGTTCCTCGGGCTATGCCCGCTCCGCCGGAGGCCCCCTGCTTTTCCCCTCCCTGCAGGCTTACGTCGCGGTGGCCATCTGCCCCTTTCTCTGTCTCTTCCCTCCTCTGGTTCTGGATGGAGAGGCCGGCTGCCGCGTCGCCATCGGCGCGGGATCTCTGATGCTGACACTGGACGGTCAGGAAACCCGCGCCGTGCGGGAGGAAGATATAATTGAAGTCCGGGGGGAGCCCGGAGCCTACCGGGTCATTGCCCAGAATGAGGACAGCTATCTGAGCAGGCTGAGCAAAGTGGGCTTTATTCTGGAAGAGGCCCGAACTCCGTTGCGGGAGGGAACAAGGGAAAAACAATGAAAGACCTCCAGACCGTCAAGGCCCTGCTGACAGCCAGCTTCGCCGCCCAGACGGAGGCTGTGCGCGTCTGGCACGCCCAAGGGCATCCCCCGGCCGGCGCAGGGGGCGCGGACAGCCTGCCGGCGGCAATTCTGGAGCAGCATGCCTGGAATTTCCAGCTCTGGCATGTGGAAGACCGCGCCCGCAGGCGGGATGTGGAGGATGCCGTCATCGCCGCCTGCAAGCGGGAAATTGACGGCCTGAACCAGATGCGCAACAACGGCATGGAAGACGTGGACCGCCTGCTGTTCTCTCTGCTGGCCCCTCTGCTGCCGCCAGACGCGGAAGAGCGGATCAACACGGAAACCCCGGGCATGGCGGTGGACCGCCTCTCCGTTCTGGCCCTCAAGGTCTACCACATGGAGGAACAGACCCTGCGCCGGGACGCCGCCCCGGACCACCTGGCGGCCTGCGGGGAAAAACTCGCCCTGCTGCGGCGACAGCGCGCGAGTCTGGAGCGGGCCGTTCTGGAACTGCTGGACGATTACGCGGCCGGGGGCAAAAGGCCGGTTATCTACAGCCAGTGCAAAATGTACAACGATCCGAACCTGAACCCGGAGATGTACGGCCATGCCCAGCAATAATGACGCGGCAACGGATCTGGACCCCGAACTGGCCTCCCTCTCCCTGGAAAATGTGCTGAGCGCCCTGGAGTGCGAGGACGGACCAGTCTTCGCGGCCGTGTCCCGCTGCATCGTCCGCTACGCGGAACTGGCCGGCCTGGAACTGCAGGCGGGCAGAGACTATCTGCCCCTGCTGACCCCCGGGGAGAATACGCCCCCCCTGGCGGCAGTGGCCATGAACATTGTTCTGGAAACGGTGGAAGAGGAACTGGAAGATAAACTGGAAGAGGAAGGCGGCGGATAAAAAAACGCCCCTGTGAACTTTCCACCGGGGCGTACCATTGGCCGGAGCCGCCGCAATCAGTAGCGCGGCTGACGGGGGGCCTTGGGCTGAGCCTCATTCACCCGCAAAGTGCGGCCGCCAAAGCTGCTCCCGTCAAGAGCTTCCATGGCGCCGGCGGCATCGGAGGCATCCATTTCAACAAAGCCAAACCCGCGCGCCCTGCCGGTTTCCCGGTCACTTACCAGTTTGACTGAGCTGACTGTGCCGTGAGCAGCGAACAGGCTGCGGACTTCTTCTTCCGTTGCCGACCAGGGCAGATTGCCCACATAGAGAGATTTAGTCATGCAAAAAACCTCGCAAAAAGTAAATGATACTGAGCGCCCTGTTCCCGCACACAATCTGCCGGACATGCGCTTTTGTCTGAGGGGAGATTGCCCGAAGCCAGCAGGGCCGTCAATAGGAAATTTCATCGCCGCCCTGAAAATCTTCCGGAAAACTTTTATGAAATACCGCAAGAAGAAATCCGCGGCCGCTTTACCCGGCACAGGGGAAAGCCCTCTATCCGTCCGGACACGGCCCGCGGCCCGCTACTTCCGGACGCGATACTTTTACCGCTGGTTAAATTCCGCTTAGCGCCGGATGTTCCTGTGGTTGCTCCGCGAAAAAATAAAAAGGAAAAAGGCGCCTACCCGGCACAGGCCGCCAGACGCAGAAAGAGATAAGGGATTTTTCCCGCCCCGCCGGGAAAAGCCCTGTTATAGAACTTCCCTAAGGGGAGACTCCGCAACGGAGAACCTTAACCCCTTCCTGAAAAAGAACGCGCATTTTGTCCGGCCGGAGAACTTCCAGCACTTCCCCCCGCCCGAAGACGGGATGCAGAATCAGGCTGCGGGGGGAAAAGACGCCGTCCATGGCATACGGCCGCGCTCCTTCACCCTCGTGCCGCCGCATGGCTTCCCCCCAGGCGCTCTTTGCCTCCCCGGAGCGTCCGGCGCCCCGCGCCGGCAAGGAGGGCCTCCGGTTTTCAGCCGGCGCCTCCTCCCCGGGATTCCGGCGATGCCTGTGGACGCTGCCGCAGGCCCTGCACTCCACCCGGGCCACCACGCCATTCAGAATGAGCAGGACGATATGCCCGGTCACGTCGTTACAGCGGCCGCACCAGGCCGTAATGTGATCTCCCGGCTGAACAGCGGGCATAACGCCCCCCTTGTTTAGAGTATTTTTCGCTTGAAATGCTTGCTTAACGGCAGGACATCATGCCCCCGCATTCCAATTCCAGGTCAAAAATTAAAGCATTTTTAACCTGAAATTGGAATCAGAGGATGCCTTCCCGGTCAATTCTTCCAGGCGCCGCCGGGCGGCCGCCGGATCCAGCCCCAAGGAGGGGCAGGTCCGCTCCAGGTTGTCCTCGGCCTCGCTGGGGCGGACATACAGAGGGGCGATATCCCCTCGGGCATAGGCGACCCGCGCCGCGGCGCGCAACAGCAGCTCATCCTGCGGCGCGTCCAGCAGGGGAGGCAGAAAAACGCTCCCGGCGGGCAGTACCCGGCGCAGATCCTCCCAGGCGGGGCGGTTCTCCGTCAAGCCGCTGCCCAGCAGCACCGCCCTGCCTTCCTGTCCGCTATGCCCCAGAGCGACGGCCCGGGCCGCATCTTCCAGCGAAAGCGCCATGATGTCGGTTCGCGGAAGCGGAGCCGGGCCGTTCCCCTCTCTCCCGCCTTCTTCCCCGCCGGCGGCGAAACCTTGGATATACACCATATTCCTGCGGGCACGGGTCAGCGCCCACACCCGATCCCGATCCGCCAGTCCCTCTCTTTCCGCAGCCCGGAAGGCCATTGCCTGGGCCGCCAGCAAAGGGAGATAGTCCAGGCCGGCAAGCAGGGCGGAGGAGCAGCGGGCCAGGCCGGAGGCGGTGACCAGGGCGAGACGCAGGCCGGTAAAACTGCCCGGCCCCCGGACGCAGGCAATGTGGCTGAGGGAGGCGGGAGAGACGCCCAGGGACAAAAAGGCCCTGTCCAGAGCGGGAGCGAGAATTTCCACCCCTTGGGCGAGCGGGCGCCAACGCTGGGAACAGAGGATCTCCGGAGGGGAGAAACGGGCCAGAAGAAAATGCAGGGGACCTTCAGCGGCGTTGAGAATCAGAAGGGTCATGGCGGGCCTCAGCCCGGAGGCTAGCTGAAAATGCGGACGATATCGTTGAAGGTGGCGAGAATCATAAGGCCGACGAGAAAGAAAAGGCCGCCCAGCATGGCTTTTTCCTGAATGGCCAGGGGCACGGGACGCCGGAAGAGAAGCTCCAGCCCCAGGAACAAGATGCGCCCGCCGTCCAGCACGGGAACAGGCAGAAGGTTGAGGATGCCCAGGTTAGCGCTGATCAGGGCGGTGAGGAGCAGCAGGCTGGCCAGGCCCTGTTCGGCCTGCCGGGAAACAACCTGGGCGATAAGCAGAGGGCCGCCCACGCTTTTGACGGATTCGCGCCCGGAAAAAAGATCGGCGAGTCCGGACCAGATCAGGACGACCATATCCGCGGCCTGCTCCAGGCCGGCCCCCGCGGCCTGGCCAAAGGACAGACTGCGCTGGACAGTCCCCTGGGGCAGCACGCCTATGCCCCAGCCCGTAAAAGCCTTCTCTCCGGCGCCGCCGCTAAGAAGAGCCGGGGTGATGTCAAAAACGCGGAGGTCGTCTCCCTGCGCGCTGACGACAAAGGTGACGGGCCGGCCCTCGTTGCGGCGGATGAAGCGGGGCAGATCCTCCCAGCGGCTGACGGGAACGCCGTTCAGGGAAAGCACGCGGTCGCCGGAACGCAGGGGGGAGTCCGCCGCCGGGGAACCTTCAAGAATAGTGCCGATGACCGGGGGAATTTCGGACTTGCCGTTGACCCAGAAAAGACCCCAGCACAGAAGCCAGGCCAGAGCCAGATTCCAGACCGGACCCGCCGCTACAACCAGAAGGCGCTGCCAGGCCGGGCGCAGGGAAAAACTGTCCGCGGCGCTGAAGGGCTCTGGGATATCCTCATCCGGAGCTTCCCCGGTCAGAGAGACGAACCCCCCCAGGGGCAGGGCCGCCACCTGGCAGGTGGTTCTGCCCCAGACGCGGGAGAACAGGACCGGCCCGAAACCCAGAGAAAAGGTTTTCACCCCTATGCCCAGCATACGGGCCAGGAGAAAATGCCCCAGCTCATGAAAAAAGATGAGAAAGGCAAAAACGAAAATAGCGGCAAGGATTCCAGTCATGGTGTTTCTGCAAGCGTTTTCGCAAACATCAGATTATTTATACTTTGGTATTACGGTATTACGCGCCAAGCATTATTCAGGCTACGCCCGCTCCGGCGCCAGAGCGGTTTAACTTTGAAAAAGTTGGACTGCTCTGCAAGGATTTGCTCGCAAATCCTTGCCGCGAAATGCTTGCAGGAGGGCTTTGCCCGCCTGTAAGCATTTCAAGCGAAAATTGCTCTAGGGAACCTCTAAAAATTGTTTTTCCAGACTGGTTATAAACCCAAACGGATTTTTTGACGCTCTTTTTGGTTTGATAGAATTTCATTACACCCCAGATCCGATGCTTTTTGCTTATTTT
>JAISMK010000036.1 GCA_031276785.1 Desulfovibrio sp.
TTTCGCTTTGAGATGGTTGCTTAACGGCGAGCAAAGCTCGCCTGCAACCATCTCGCGGCAAGGATTCGCAGGCAAATCCTTGCAGAGCAGTCCAACTTTTTCAAAGTTGAACTGCTCTAAAATGCCTTATTCCGATTCCAAATCAAACGGACACCAGGAAGACGATTATGCCCCCTGAAGACCGGTATGCGCGGAAAAAATGGTCAGGACGCCACCCCGTCCTGTTCTGGACGGGCATCATTCTGCTGCTCCTGGCGGCCGGACATCTGGCCCACTGGGCGGCCAGAGGACCTCTGGCCGGGCCGAAAATCGCCGTGGTCAACGTCGCCGGCATCATTCTGGAGGCGCAAGATATCGTTGACTGGCTGGATACTGCACGCCGGGATCCCTCCGTGCGGGCGGTGGTGCTGCGCGTGGATTCGCCGGGGGGAGCCGTCGCCCCTTCCCAGGAAATTTACCGGGCTGTCAAACGCGCCGCCTCGGCCAAGCCCCTGATCGTTTCCATGGGCGCCGTTGCCGCCTCGGGCGGCTATTATGCCGCTTTGGGCGGCAGGGAAATTTTCGCCAATCCATCCACCCTGACGGCCAGCATTGGGGTCAAAATTCAGATCCCGAACCTGGAGGGGATCATGAAATCTCTTGGCATTGCGGAAAAAACCCTGAAATCCGGAGACCTCAAAGATACGGGATCCGCCTCCCGCACCCCTTCGCCGGCGGAGGAGGCTCTGTTGCAAGGTTTGCTTCAGGACATGTTTGACGTCTTTCTTGCCGATGTTGTACGGGAGCGGTGCCTGACCGGGGAACAGGCCGCAATGATTGCGGACGGCCGGGCCATGACCGGGAGACAGGCTCTTAAGGCAGGTCTGGTGGATACCTTGGGCGATTACAGCGATGCCCTGGCCAGAGCCGCGGAACTGGGGCAGTTCCCCCCCGGCGTCACCCCGGCTCTGGTGACGGGACCGGAAAAAAAGTGGTCTCTTTTGCGGGAAATTTTTGATGTTCTTCTGGATATCCGGGCCGGACAGACCGCCGCCGTACAACCCGTGTTCATGTACTGAAGAACAGAGGAGTCTTCATGCGCGCCTTTGGGATATTGCTGCACATTTCTTCCCTGCCTTCGGCCTTCGCCATCGGCGACCTGGGCCCCGCAGCCCACTCCTTTGCCAGGGCCCTGGGGGAGGCCGGGGCCGGGTTCTGGCAATTTCTGCCCATTAATCCCACCAGTTCCGCCAACGGACATTCGCCCTATTCCAGCCCTTCGGCCTTTGCGGGCAATCCCCTGTTCATAAGTCCGGAATGGCTGGAGCGTGACGCCTACCTGCCACCGGGGGAGACAGTTCCTTCCCCCCCGGATACTGCCCAAGGCAGAGTTGATTTTGAAGCCGCCGCCCGCTGCAAGCTACAGCTTCTTGCCGCCGCCTTTGAGCATTCCCGCTCCCGCCTTGCGGACCATGCGGATTTTCTGCGCTTCTGCCGCGAACACGGATACTGGCTGCATGACTATGCCCGCTTTGTCAGCCTGAAAGAACATCACGGAGGCAAAGCCTGGACGGAATGGCCGGAAGATATGCGCCGCCGCGACTCCGCCGCCTTGGAACGCTGGGATGCCCATGCCTTCCTGCCCATGCAACGGGAAAAATTCATTCAATACCTCTTTTTCAGCCAATGGCGTGAACTGCGCGCCGTCTGCGCTTCGGCCGGGGTGCGCCTGCTGGCGGATGTTCCCATTTATGTAACTTTGGACAGCGCTGATGTCTGGGCCAGCCCGCACCTTTTTCATCTGGACGGGGATCTGCGACCCATCACGGTTTCCGGGGTGCCGCCCGACTATTTCAGCGCCACCGGCCAGCGCTGGGGGAACCCTCTCTATCGCTGGGATCTTATGGAAAAGGACGACTTTTCCTGGTGGAAACAGCGTCTGTCCCATGTGCTGCTCCTGGCGGATATAGCCCGACTGGACCATTTCCGGGGATTCTGCGGCTACTGGGCCATTCCGGCTGAAGAAGAAACCGCCGTGCGGGGAGTCTGGAAAAAGGCGCCCGGACGGGCCTTTTTTTCCTCTCTGCAACGCCATTTCAGCGATCTGCCCTTTGTGGCGGAAAATCTGGGAGTCATAACCCGCGATGTGCGCTCGGCCATGCGGGATTTCAAACTGCCGGGCATGCATGTGCTCCAGTTCGCCTTCTCAGGGCCGGACTCGGCCCGCAATCCGGCCATCCCCCACTTGCACACCCCAAACTCCCTCGTCTACACCGGCACCCATGACAATGCCCCCAGCAGGGGATGGTTCGCGGCCTGCCCGGCCGCCGAGCGCGCCGCTCTGCTCCGCTATGCCGGCCTGGAGGACGCGGAGAACTTTCCTGAAGAGCGGGCCTCCGCCCTTCTTACCCGCCTGGCCTTCGCTTCTGTGGCGGATACGGCCATAGTGCCCATGCAGGATGCTCTGAACTTGGACATGGACAGTCGCATGAACGTGCCCGGAACCACCTGGAGCAACTGGTCCTGGCGGATGCGTCCTGAAGAGGCCGATCCCCTCCGCCTCTCCTGGCTCACCGACCTGGCCCGCCTCTACGGACGCCTGCCCGCTACCCCCGAAGATGAGGAAAAGGCTCTTTACGAGGAAGACTAGTACGCTGTAACATTTAAAATTACAGATAAATTTACGGCGTACTAACGCTGGGCTTTAAGCCCGGCGCGCCGCTGCAGGCGGCGGAGCAAGCCGAAAACCACGCTTTTCGGCGTAGCGATCTTACCACTTAAAACGCAGTTTTAAGTGGTACATGGTACTAGAGCAGTTTAACTTTGAAAAGTTGGACTGCTCTAAAAGCCATGCAACATGCGGAGAATATGGTATGCGCATCATTGCCCGGGCAGATGTGACCGAGGCCGCACGCGCCCTGTGCATTGAGGCCAATCGGCGCCTCCCGGACGATGTCCGCCGCGCCTTGGAGACGGCCTTCCAGCGGGAAACAAACCCCACGGCACGCGAGGCGCTCCGCCAGATCCGGGAAAATTCCGCCCTGGCGGAAGCCACGGGACTGCCTCTGTGCCAGGACACCGGCCTTGCCGTCTTTTTCGTGACTCTGGGTCAGGAGGTTCAGGTGGACGGCGGCCTGTCGGAGGCCATTCAGGAGGGCGTACGCCGGGGATACAGGGAAGGCCTGTTGCGCGCATCGGTCTGTCAACCCTTCCGCCGCGCCAACACCGGCGACAACACCCCGGCAGTCATCCACTACGACCTGATTCCGGGCGATGGGCTGCGCCTGGCCTTCATGGCCAAGGGCGGCGGCGCGGAGAACATGTCCCGCGTCACAGTACTCACTCCGGCGGAAGGCTGGCGGGGCGTCACGGATTTTGTCCTGAACCTGGTAGCCGAAGCCCGCTCCAATCCCTGCCCGCCAGTTATCCTCGGCCTGGGCATCGGAGGCACCTTTGAACTGGCCGCTCTGCTGGCCAAAAAAGCCCTTCTGAGGCCCCTGGACGACCGTCACCCGGATCCGGACATGGCCGCAAGGGAAGCTGCCCTGCTGGAACAGGTAAACGCTCTGGGCATCGGCCCCATGGGACTGGGAGGCGCAACCACCTGCCTGGGGGTTAAGATGCTAGCCGCCCACTGCCACATCGCCTCCCTGCCCCTGGCTGTCAACATCCAGTGCCATTCCTCCCGACACGCCGAATTGGAACTTTAGATCGATTTTACTTTGAAATTACAAAATGTTGCAATGATGCCATGACCGTCCGCCGCCTGGTTACTCCTCTTACGGATGACCTGATAGCCGTGCTCCGAGCCGGGGACTTGGTCACGCTCAGTGGCGCCGTCTATACCGCCAGGGACGCGGCCCACGCCCGCATGGCGGATCTTTTGGAGCGGGGGCTTCCCCTGCCCTTTGACCTTAATGGCGCCGTCCTCTATTATGTTGGTCCCACTCCCCCGCCGCCGGGGCGGACCATAGGATCTGCCGGCCCCACCACCAGTTGCCGCATGGATTCCCACACCCCCCGTCTCCACAGCCTGGGGCTGAAGGCCACCATCGGCAAAGGTCCGCGCGGGCCGGAAGTGCTTAAGGCCCTGCAAGAGCATACCGCCGTCTACTTAGGCGCCACCGGGGGGGCTGGCGCCCTACTCTCCACCCACATCCTGAAGGCGGATGTAATCGCTTTCGCCGATCTGGGGACCGAGGCCATCCGCCTGCTGGAGGTGCGCGATATGCCCCTGCTGGTCATCAACGACTGCCGGGGAGGAGAACTCTATGCCCGGCCGCGAACGGCGGAAAGCGCGGGTCCGGCCCGCTGAACACGGCCCAAGGATTGCCACATGGTCGCAAGCCTCACTAAGGGGACGCCGGCCCGGCTTATTATCGGCTTTGCCCTGCCCCTGCTCATCGGCAATCTCTTCCAGCAGTTCTACCTCCTGGCCGATACCGTCATTCTGGGGCGGATCCTCGGCGTCCACGCCCTGGCCGCAGTCGGCAGCACGGGCAGCCTTAACTTTTTCATCATAGGCTTTGTCCAGGGCATGACCGCGGGCTTTTCCATCATCACGGCCCAGCATTTCGGCGCCCGCAGGTACGACGAGGTGCGCGCGAGTTTTTGCGTCACCATTGTCCTGAGCGCCGTGGCCGGCCTGATTCTGGCCGTCGCCGGCGTCACCCTGGCCGACCCCCTCCTGCATCTTCTGACCACGCCGGATGAAATCATCGCCGATGCTTCCCGGTACATCCGCGTCATATACGCGGGCATCGGCTCCGCCGTCCTCTTCAACCTGCTGGCCAACACCCTCCTGGCCCTAGGGGACAGCCGCCCTCCCCTGTTCTTTCTGATACTATCCAACGTACTCAGCATCACCTTGGATTTCGTATTTATCCTTGGTTTTTCCTGGGGAGTGGCCGGAGCGGCCTGGGCCACCGTTGTCGCTCAACTGACCTCTTCCTCCCTGTGTATTCTGTACATTCGCCGGCGCATTCCCATCCTGGTCCCGCGCCGGCAGGATTGGCGCCTCGCCCGGGACGACCTTTACCGGAGCCTACGCGTCGGCCTTCCCATGGGATTCCAGGCCTCCATAATCGCCATAGGCTCCATCATCCTGCAATGGGCCGTTAACTCTCTGGGAGCCGTCAGCGTGGCCGCCTTTTCCGTGGCCCGCACCCTGGATCTGGTGGGCATCCTCCCTCTTTCCTCCTTTGGGCTGGCCATGGCCACCTATGTGGGCCAAAACTACGGCGCCGGCGATATTCCCCGTATCAGGCTCGGGGTTATGCACTGTTGCGCCATGTCCCTGACGTGCAGCATCTGTATCGGCATGATCAACATCTTTGGCGGACACGGCCTGGTACTCCTGTTCATCGGCAGCGACAAAGAAGAAGTGGCCGATCTGGCCAGGATTTTTCTCAGCGTCAGCGGCTCCACCTACTGGGCGCTGGCCCTGCTCTTCATCTTCCGCTTCACCCTGCAGGGACTCGGGCAGAGCCTGGTCCCCACCGTGGCCGGCTTCTTGGAGTTGATCATGCGGGCGCTGGCCGCCATTGTTCTCACCCGGCACCTGGGCTTCTTCGGGGCCTGCATTGCCAGCCCCCTGGCCTGGATCGGGGCCTGCATCCCTTTGTGGCTAGCCTACCGGCACACCATCAAAAATCTGAAAACCCCAGACGGGGCAGACAGAAAAATTTATCCGGAAAAACCTTGACGAGATCCCCTCACAATGGATATAAAGATTTCCTTTCAGCACATCCATATCTTGGACGACGCGGAGTGGAGCAGTTCGGTAGCTCGTCGGGCTCATAACCCGAAGGTCCCAGGTTCAAATCCTGGCTCCGCAACCAGAAAAGACAAGGGGTTACGAATAAAGAGCGTAACCCCTTTTTCGTTGGGGATAACATAGGGGTAATTCCATTTCTAAATCAAAGATGATATAATATATTCACCTTGAGGAGGTGGTTATATGGCACGACCGGCAAGTGGACGAGAGATTTTGGCAAAGGCAAAGGAAGCTCTGAGAGAAGTCATACTATTTCCTATTTATAACGCAATTAATATATGCTATCCTC
>JAISMK010000051.1 GCA_031276785.1 Desulfovibrio sp.
ATCACGGGCATCAGCAAGTTTTCGCGGATGGGGGTGTTTTCCAGCCTGAACAACATCCGGGACATCTCCCTCAACCCCGAGTACGGAGCCTTCATGGGCTATACCCAGGAGGAGCTGGAAGCGAATTTCGGCCCGCACATCGAGGCCGCGGCCCCCGGGCGCTGGGGATGGGAGAGGGAGAGCTTCTGGACGCCGTCAGGGAGCGCTACGACGGCTTTTACTTCGACGGGGTGACCCGGCTGTACAAACCATTTTCCACCCTGGCCTTTTTCGGAGACAGGCAGTTCCGGAATTATTGGATGGAATCCGGCGCGAACTCGTTCATCAGGGGATTTTTGCGGGACAAAAAGCTCACCGTGGAGGAGTTGCGGGGCAAAAAAGTCAGTCTGGGTTTCGCCAGCGCCCCCGGGGAAATCGAAACAACCACGCCGGAGGGCGTCCTGTACCAGGCCGGGTATCTGTCGTTGCGCCGGGCCGGCGACGGCTTCGCGCTTGATTTTCCCAATTTTGAGGTGCTTTCGTCCATGTCGGCCCTGTACGTCAGGGATTTCTTCCCCACCGACTCGGAAGCCATGACCTCGGCCATGAGGCTTCTTGAGCATCTGGAGGAGATGAACGCGGAGGGACTGGTGGGGGAGTTCAACCGGCTGTTCGCCGGGATAGGCTACACGGACCACGGAGAAGCGGAACGCAGGGGTCTGGGAGAGAGCTTTTACCGGGGCCTGCTGCAGTCTTTCCTGCTCGGCGCCGGCGTAAGGGTCCAGTCCGAGCGGCACAATAATCTCGGGCGCATGGATCTCGCGGCGGAACACAAGGGCCGGGCTCTGATTATAGAGCTGAAGACGGCCGGAAACGAGGCCTCGGCGGGGGAGGCGGCGGAGGAGGGACTGAGGCAGATCCGGGAGCGGGACTACGGCAACGCCTTCGCCCCGCCTGTCCTGCTGCTGTCCCTGGCCGTGGACGCGGAAAAGCGGAGGATCGGGGCCTTTCGCTTTGAGGAAAGGAGACCGGTTCCGGAGCCGGAGGAAGAGGACTGCGGACCACGGCCGTGACTGTATTCTTTGGATGAAGAGGCATATCTTGAAATCCGCCGATTACCAAGCTGGCTTTGGCTTCGGGCGTCAGAAATTGGCTTGGCAGGCGGCGGCTTAGAGCATTTTACGCTTGAAATGCTTGCTTAACGGCGGGCAAAGCTCGCCTGCAAGCATTTCGCGGCAAGGATTTGCAAGCAAATCCTTGCCGAGCAGTCCAACTTTTTCAAAGTTGAACTGCTCTAAAACATTTTGATTGTGCAGCGCTGCCTTCAGCGCTTAGCGGAGCGACACGGTTTCGCCTGCGTCTCAAGGGCGGGCGGAACTTCAAAAAATCCGCGTTTCCCTGACAACCCGCTACCGCAGGAACCGTTATGAGCGCATCATACCTTGCCGCCGTACTCCTGGAAAATCAGAAAGTTAATCCTCTATTTCGTTTTCTCGACATTCGTCTGATCCGGGCGGAACAAGGGGAGGCAGTCCTCCATCTTCCCGCCCGATCCTCTCTCTGCCAGGGAGCAGGACTCATCGCCGGCGGAATGCTGGCCACCCTTGCGGACGAGGCCATGGCCCATGCCCTGATGAGTGTTATGCAACCGGAAGAAGGCTGCGTCACTGTGGAAATGAACATCCGTTATCTGCGGGCCGCGCATCCCGAAACAACCACGGCCCTGACCGCGATGGCCCGCGTGCTCAAAAAAGGAACCCGCATGGCTTTTGTTTCGGCAGATGTGCAAGATGACCAAGGGCATCTCCTGGCCGCCGCCGGGGCGACATTTTCCTTCGTATCCCGCCCGAGTTAGGAACTACCCCTACCCGCTGATCGCAAAAATAACGATAAAGTATTTTAACTTTTATATTATAAGAATTATTCACTTCAACAAAAAAGATAGAGCAGTTTCGCTTTAAAAAGTCGGACTGCTCGGCAAGGATTTAAAGCGCAAAAAGCTCTAGTACGCTGTAACATTTAAAATTGCTGATAAATTTACGGCGTACTAATGCCGGGCGTTAAGCCCGGAGCGCCGCTGCAGGCGGCGGAGCAAGCCGAAAACCACGCTTTTCGGCGTAGCGATCTTACCACTTAAAACGCAGTTTTAAGTGGTACATGGTACTAGATCCGGGCGGAACGGTTCAGCAGCCATAGATCGGCCAGCACCAGAAGGCACATGGCCTCCACCACGGGCACGGCGCGCACGGCCACACAGGGATCGTGGCGGGAGCCTTCGGGCAACTGGAATTCCGCCTCCCGGCCCTGGAGATCCACCGTGGGCTGGGGCGCAAATATGCTGGAAGTCGGCTTAAAGGCCACCCGGCCGTAAAGCGTCATTCCCGTGCTGATGCCGCCAAGAACCCCCCCCGCCCTGTTGCTCGCGGGCAGGGGAACCCCCTGCCTTGAGGTGAAGCCGTCGTTGCTGGCGCTGCCGCGCAAGGAAGCGGCAGTGAATCCCTGGCCGATGTCAAAGCCCTTGCTGGCGGGAATGCTCAGCATGGCGGCGGCCAGCAGGGCATCCAGCCTGCCGTAGACCGGATCGCCAAGCCCGGCCGGCACTCCCCAGGCCGCAAAGGAAACTATGCCGCCCACGGAATCCTGCTCCGCGGCGGCCTGGCTTATTTCCCGCAAAAATGCCGCTTCCGCCCCGGGGCCGGGGGCGAAGACAGGGCTGGCGCGGGCAAAGGCGGCCCCTTCCTCAAAAGGCAGATCCGGGGCGGCGGCCGCGCCCACGCGGGAGAGAAAGGCCCCCGCCTGGATGCCCGGCCCTTGCAGCAGCCGCCGGGCCACGGCCCCGGCGGCGACGCGGCAGGCTGTTTCCCGGGCCGAGGCTCTGCCGCCGCCCCGGTGATCGAACACGCCGTACTTGCGCAAGTAGGTAAAGTTGGCGTGCCCCGGACGCAGCAGAGAGGCAATGGCCTCGTAGGCCGAGGAATCCGCGTCCCTGTTCTCCAAAAGGAGGCTGATGGGGGCGCCCGTGCTGACGCCGGCAAAGACCCCGGACAGGATGGAAACCCTGTCCGTTTCCCCGCGTCCGGAGACATAGGGCGACTTGCCGGGAGCGCGGACGGCCAGATCCCTGTTGATGCACTCCTCGTCCAGAGGAATTCCGGCGGGACAGCCGTCTATGACGACGCCCAAGGCCCGGCCGTGGCTTTCTCCCCAAGTTGTGCAGCGGAACAGGGAGCCGAAGCTGTTACTGGCCATACTTCTCCTCGCGGATACGGGCGCTGAGGCCCCGGGCCAGAGCCCGCGCATCCTCGTTCCCCCGCGCGGCGTAGCGCAGGTGAGCCGCCGCCAGGTACAGGGGAAGCCGTTCCCGGTATACGGCGGCAACGCCCCTTGCTCTGAACAGAGGCGACAGCGCCTGGTTTTCCAAACGCTTTTCCAACACAGGCAGAGGGACGTCCAGAAAGACGCACAGTCCCGCGGCGCGCAGCAGCGGAGGATTCTCCGCCCGGAGGATAATTCCGCCGCCTGTGGCGATTACAGCCCCGCGCGCCAGGGACAGCCCGCGCACGGCATCTGTCTCCAGATCCCGCCAGAAAGATTCCCCGAAACGGGAGTAGATCTCCCTGGAGGACAACCTCTCTCCCCGCGCCTGGAAAAAATTGTCCTCCGCCAGGGCATCGGTGTCCACAAAGTCCATGCCGGCCAGCCGGGCCAGACGGAGGCCGATGGTACTCTTGCCGCAGGCCTTGAAACCTATGAGGACGATATTCATCAGCGCCTTTTCCTGGTCCGCGCCTCCCGCCCCGCCGCTCCGGAGGCAAAAGCGGCGGCGAGGGAGCGCTTTCCTAACCAGCCCCGCCCCCGCCGGGGGCATTCATTATATGCCCTCCCTTACCCTGTCAAGCCCGGCGCGGCCGGGCGCGGCCGGAGAAAGGGCCGGGTTTTCCGCCGGGCGCGGATAAAGACTTTTCCCTCTCTGCCGAAAAGAGGGTCATACGGCTGTCAGGGAAGACGGCCGCAAGGAACCCACGGAGAGAGCGCCATGCTGGAATATTACCGCTTCAAAACCGTGCGCGATCTTTTTCTTACGGGCCAGGCGGAGGAAGCGCGCCAGGAAATGGCGACCCTGCAACGCCGCTATGTGGCCCTTTGCGCCGAGAACACCTCCCTGAAAATACAGATGCAGGAATATAAAGACATCCTGTATCTGTCCCGGAATCTCTCTTTTGACGGCCGCTTCTACTGGCTGGCCACAGGAGGCATCCGCCAGGGACCGTTCTGCCCCGTCTGTTACGACCGGGACGGACTGCTGATCCGCCTTTCCGGGGATCCCGGCGACCGCCACTGCTCCCATTGCCTTGAAAATTTCCGGGAAGAGCCGGATATGGCCGCCGCCGTTCCCCTGCTCGCCGCGGAAGGATGGGCCGAAGCCCCTCTTCCGGCCGGCCGCGGAGATCCGCCCAAGGCGCGGGTGCTGCCCTTCCGCCGGCCTGCCGCCGACAGATTAATTTCGCTTTGAGATGCCTGCTTAACGGAGAGCAAAGCCCGCCCGCAAGCATCTCGCGGCAAGGATGCGCAGGCAAATACCGGCGGAGCGGTTCAACTTTTTCGAGGAAGCCATGTCCGACACCCAACAGCGCCCAGTCCGGCAGCCCGCGCGCATCATGTACCTGGCCCGCCGGGATCCTTCCGTCCGCACGGATGCCGCTGTCCTGCGCTCTCTGGGCCTGCCTGTAGTTTCCGCCGCCGGCGGCGCGGAGGCCCTGGATCTGTTGGAAAAAAGCCAGGGCGCCCAGGTCCTGGTCTGCGGGGAACTCCTGGAGGATATGCCTGTCCTGCGCTTTCTGCTGGATCTGGCCGTCCGCCCCGCCCTGCGCTCTCTGCCCGTTCTGGTGCTCACCGCCTCGGAGGCCGCCCGCAAAACTCTGGACAAGGCGGGGGCGCGGACCCTGGCCAGGCCCTACGCCGCCGGCGCCCTGGCCGCCGCCCTGCGCGCGGCTCTTTCCACCCCGCGCCGCCCCCTGGACGCGGCCGCCCTGGAGGCGGCCCTGCGCGCTGTCCCGGCCCGGGACAAGGGCGGCGGACGGCCCCTGTCTTCCCGCCCTCTCTCCGTCTCAGATCTCTATGCCCGCGCTTGGGAACTCCTGCGCCTGGGAGACGGGGCGGCGGCGGAAGCGGCCTTTCTGGCGGTGCTGCGCCGCCGGGAAGATCACCCGGAGGCATGTCTGGCCTTGGCCCGCCTGAGCCGGGAAAAGGGGGACGCCGGCCGGACGCGGCGCTTCCTGCTGCGCGCCGCCGCCTCCTCTCTGCGCCTGGGCGCGGGCAGGCAGGCCGGCGCCATCGCCGCCCTGCTGCCGGAACACATGCGCGGCCCCAGCCTGTTGATGTATGAGGCCCTGGCCCGCCTGGAGGAAGGCGACAGCAGGGCCGCCGCCCGCTCTTTGCTGGATCTGCAGCGATCCAGGCAAGGCGCCCGGCTGCACGCCATCCTGGCCAGGGCCTGCCAGCTCACCGACAAGCCTGAAGAAAATCTGGGACGGATGTGCGACGCTCTGGAATCCCTGGGACAGGGCGGAGCGGCGGGTGAAGTGCGGCGTCGCCTGCTGGGCCGGGCCAAGGGCGGCCCGGGCCAGGCCGGCTCCTCCTGGCTGGAGAGATTCCCACGGCTCAAGGAGGCGGCGGACGTGGCCTCCTTCGCCCTGCGCGCCTGGAGACAGGCCGGCTGACAGCGGCTTGCGCAAGCGCCCTTTTCCGGCTATCCTTACAGGAAGGGTATTTCCAGGCCAGGCCATACCGGCCGGCCGCGCCCTTCCGCGAGCGGCCATTATGCAGCAGCCTGTAAAGATTCCCCGGCACAAAAGCGTCTATATTCTGCCCAATCTTTTCACCACGGCCAGCCTGTTTTCCGGCTTTCTCGGCATCCTCTGGGCGGCTGACGGCCAGTATGAAAGCTGCGCCCTGGCCATTTTTTTCAGCGCCCTCATGGACGGCCTGGACGGCAAGGTCGCCAGGCTTACGGGCACCTCCAGCGAATTCGGCATCCAATTTGACTCTCTGGCCGATCTGGTGGCCTTTGGCGTGGCGCCGGGTTTTCTGATCTTCCAGGCCCATCTGCGGGGTTTCGACCGCCTGGGCATCGCCCTGGCCTTCCACTTCACAGTCTGCTCGGCCCTGCGGCTGGCCCGTTTCAACATCCAGACGGCCACCGCCAACAAGCGCTTCTTCACCGGCCTGCCCGCCCCGGCGGCCGGCTGCTCCCTGGCCGGGCTGGTCTTAATCGCCCCTCATATGCCGGAATTTCTGCGCGACGGTCCTCTGGAGGGCCTGCTCCTGTTCCTAACCGGGGCCATCGCCTTCCTCATGGTCAGCAACATCCGCTACGCTTCCTTCAAGGAACTGGGCGCCTTCAAGGCCCACCCCTTCCGCAGCATGGTCTTCGTCATCCTCGTCTTCGCCCTTGTGGCGGCTTATCCCAAGGTTTTCGGCTTTCTCCTTATCTTCGGCTACATCCTTTCCGGACTGGCCTATACCTTTGTTATTCTGCCCCGCAAGGCCGCTCCGGCGGGACGCGGGCTGCCCGCGGCCGCCGCCCCGGATCCGGACAAGGACTCCCCTCAGGCGTAAAATACTCTAAAGTTTCTCCATAATCCGGCTCAAATCCTGCGCCATGCCGGACACTTCCCGAACGGAAGCGGCGGCCTGCATCATGCCCTGGGAGGCATCTCCCGCAATTTTGTTCACTTCCTCAATGGCGGCGCTGATTTTCTCGGATGTGGCGCTCTGCTCTTCCGCCGCCGTGGCGATGGAGCTGACCACCGAGGAACTGGAGGTGGCCAGTTCCAAAATCCCGGACAGCGCCTGGCCGGAGGTGTCGGCCAGGCTTGTCGCCTCGGCTATCGCCGCCGCCGCCTCCACCATCACCGCGATATTGGCCTTGGCGGACTGCTGGATGGCGGAAACGCTGGAGTCCACCTCCTGCGTGGCCTTCATGGTCTTCTCCGCAAGCTTGCGCACTTCGTCCGCCACAACGGCGAAACCGCGCCCGGCCTCCCCGGCCCGGGCGGCTTCAATGGCGGCATTGAGCGCCAGGAGATTGGTCTGATCGGCGATGTCGGAAATGACGTTCAGCACCTCGCCGATGCTTTCGGCCTTGGTCCCCAGCTCCCGCATATCCGCCTGCAGGATTTCCGCCACCCTGTTCACAGAGTTGATGGAGTTAACCACTTGATTCACCAGGTTCTCCCCTTCCCCGGCCTTGTTTTTAGTCAGTTCGCTCTGCTCGGAAGCCTTCTCGGCGCTACGCGCCACTTCCAGCACGGCGGCGTTCATTCCCGTCATGGCCGAAGCCGTGCTCTCCACGCGGGAACGCTGCACTTCGGCGCCGCGGGTGACCTGTTCGATCTGGGCGGTCAATTCCTCGGAAGCCGCGGCCAGACGGCCGGCTATGGCTGAAGCCTGGTTGGCCACCTCCTGTATGACCCGCTGCGCGTTCCTGATTTCGGTCAGATCCGTGAACAGTTCCAGGCAGGATACCAGCTTGCCGCCGGCATCCAATATGGGAATGACCGTGTAGGTGACGTCCCTGTCCCGGCCCCGGGGGTGAATGCGGGTTTCAGCGCTGGCGGGGCGCTTGCCGTCCACGGCCAGCCTCAGGGCGCAGGCGGCCGAACCGGAGTCTTCCCGGTTCATAAGCTCCTTGCACGTCCTGCCCCTGTAGCCGTCGCCCGCCAGCTCGCGGGCCGAGGCGTTGAGAAACGAGGCCCTGAGATCCTGATCCAGCATGAGCACGGGTGAAGGAATGGCGTCCACTATCCGGTGAAAACAGCCCAGAATGTCATTCGTGGCCGTAACCAGCGTGGCGTATTCCCCCGCGAATTTGCCGGCATCGGCCCTGGCGTCCAGCTCCCCGTGGAGAATCTTCCTTTCCAGCGTCTGGTATTCAAGGAGAATATGCTTGAGGGAAGCCGGGATGTCCCTCAGGGCGTCCGCCAGCCGGCCAAGCTCGTCCCGGCGCCTGATGGAGAGCGTTCCGGAAAGATCGCCCGCGGCAACGCGGCCGGCGAATTCAATGCTGGATTTCAAGGTGTTCAGCACGGGACGAAGCAGCAAAAAGAGCAGCAGGGAACCCACCAGCGCGGATATTACGCAGATGATGATTGCCGTATACTTGATCTGCTCAAGGGAGGAAAAGACATCCGTACTCTCGGCCTGTATGATGACCAGAAGGCCGGAAACGGGATCCTTACGGTAACAATTGTAAACAATATTGCCGTTGATTCCAGGGTATTCCTTGACGCCGAAATCCTTGTCGCCGGCAATCATTTCCTTGTAATAGGAGGTGGTCGGCAAATCTTTGAACAAATATTCAGAGTTTTTATGGATAATGATCTGTCCTTTTTTATCCACAACAAAAGCATAGCCCGCTTTCCCTATGGCCACAGGTTTTACCGACGTTTCAAAAAATCTGTTCAGGGGAATGGAGCAATACACGACTCCCGCGATCTTTCCCTCCAGCCTGAGGGGCGCCGCCGCAAACATGGCGCCCTTGCCGGAAACTCTGCTCAGCAACGGCTGGGAAAGGAAAGTCTGCCCTCCCAGGGCGGCTTTGAAATACTCTCTGTCGCTGAAATCCTGCCCGATGGTGTTCACCGCCGTGGAGGCCAGGGTAATCCCTTTAGCGTCCAGCAGGGCTATACGGTCAAAATCCACATAGCCGCCCAAAATGTCCGTGAGAACCGCGCTGAACTGTCTGCCGGTCTCCGCATCATAGACATCCTGGCGGAAGAATTCGAGAAATTCTTTTCCCTGAGTTATACGCTCAATATCATTGACAACGCCTGAGGTCATAACGCCAAGAGCCCGCACAAGGCCGTTGGCCTCGCCGCGCATGTTGTCAACAAGGGCTTCCTCCAGCGCCACGGAGGATTCCTGATAGGACAAATATCCGCTGCCGCCCACTATCAGCATGATAAGCAGAATGATCGGCACTTGGATTTTTAAGCGCAGACTCATGGCCATAGCTCCTTACAGTCGGGCGGGAGAACGGCAAAAACGGCCCGCGGCCCGGGAAATCGGGCCACGGATGATTCCAGATCAGCTAGTACGCTGTAACATTTAAAATTGCGGATAAATTTACAGCGTACTAACGCCGGGCTTAAAGCCCGGCGCGCCGCTGCAGGCGGCGGAGCAAGCCGAAAACCACGCTTTTCGGCGCAACGATCTTACCACTTAAAACG
>JAISMK010000070.1 GCA_031276785.1 Desulfovibrio sp.
AGCAAATCCTTGCAGAGCGGTCCAACTTTTTCAAAGTTAAACCGCTCTCGGATTTTTTCAAGGCAGGCCGGCAAAAGCGCGTCTTTGCCAACCTACTGTAATCATTGAATCTTAAAGACAAGTTCAATGATTCCAGTGCGCCGTCCTGGCGCACACAGCCTGTTTTCCTACAGGGAAATCAAGGCTGCTTGTTCTGGAGGAAACATCATAGCAACAAATCCTCTGGGTAAAAAACAGGAAAGCTGCGGCAAGTGCCAGACCATGGGCGGTAAGCGCCTCAACTGAGAGCAGGCGGGCAAGGGCCGCTTCATCCTGGATAGACATAACCGCATACCCTTTAAGTCCTCCTGTTTCAAGTTCGCCCTAACGCCTTGTGCTATTCTCGGAAATCTTTGAAAAGTCAAGAAGAGCTGAAAAATTTCTTGCCTTTTGCGTCTCAAATGGATACACCTGCATCAATTAATTCATTATACTCCATATACTCCATAATTATTGCTTTGGGCAGAAAAAAATTGCTTGAACGGTATCCGCGAACGTGCGCTGCAGATTTCCGGCAACACAGGGAAAAAGGATAGGCTATGAACGCTTCGCTCTGTATTCATGGACATTTTTATCAGCCTCCGCGCGAAGATCCCTGGCTGGGGATCATCCTGCCCGAAGCCAGCGCCGCCCCCGCCGGCAACTGGAACGAACGGATCCTGAGGGAGAGCTACGCTCCCCTGGCTTGGGCCCGCCGTCTGGATGCCGCAGGCCGGATCAGCGAAATCCTGAACTGCTATGAGTGGATCAGCTTCAACGCGGGGCCGACTCTGTTGCGCTGGATGCTCCGCCACTCTCCCGCGACGGTGGCCCGGATGCGCGAAGGCGATGCCCGGAGCCTGGAGCGCTGGGGGCACGGCAATGCCTTGGCTCAGGTCTACCACCACCCCATAATGCCTCTGGCCGGCCCGGAGGACCGGGAGGTGGAAACCCGCTGGGCGGTGGATGATTTTCGCGCTGTTTTCGGCCGCTACCCTGAAGGCATCTGGCTCCCCGAGGCAGCCGTGGACACGGCAACTCTGGAAACCCTGGCCGGACAGGGCTTGCGCTTCGTCCTCCTGGCGCCCCGCCAGGCCAAAGCCGTTCGGATCAACAAAGCAACCACCCCGGTGACGGAGGAAACCCTGTTCATCGGCGAGCCCTACCGCCTTTCTCTGCCTTCCGGAGCCTCTCTGGCCGTCATTTTTTATCATGGCGCCCTTTCCCGCAGCATCGCCTTCAATTCTCTGTTGCGCGACGGCGAACAGTTCTGGAGCCGCCTGAGCGAAGCTGCCTCAACTCTGGCCGCCCAAGGACAAAACCCTTTGCTTACTTTGGGCACGGACGGCGAAACCTACGGCCACCATTTCACTTTCGGCGAGATGGCCCTGGCCCATGTACTGGCCCAGGCCAGGGCAGGACGCGACGGCCTCGGTCTTACCAATCTGGCCGCTTACATCGCCGCCCATCCCCCCACCAGGGAAGTCCTGCTGCACGAACCTTCCTCCTGGAGTTGCGTCCACGGGGTGGAACGCTGGCGGAGCGACTGCGGCTGTTCCGATGGCGGGCATCCCGGCTGGAACCAGAAATGGAGAGCCCCCTTGCGCCGGGCCCTGAATTACACCCGCGCGGCCGTGGAGGCGCATTTCGCGGTAGCCGGCGCAGAATGCCTAGTCCATCCCCGGCAGGCTCTCCTGGCTTACGGACAGGTTCTGGCCGAGCCGCAAACCAAGGAATCCTATGCCGCCCGCTGGTTCTACCAGGATCTTACCGGCGAAACCTCCCGCCGGGACAGAGCCTGGAAACTGCTGGCCGCCCAGGAACAATCCCTGGCATCCTTTGCCAGTTGCGCCTGGTTCTTCGACGATCTGGCCCGCATTGAGCCGGAAAACGCCTTGACCTGCGCCCTGCGCTCTCTGGAGCTTATGCGGGAAACCGGCGGCTCGGACATCTGCCTGGAATTCCTACAGATCCTGGGACAGGCCAGGTCCAACCAGAAAGATAAAGGATCCGGCCACGAGATTTTCCTCACGGACATTCTGCCCCGGCAGGCCACTCCCGCCTCCCTGTGCCTGCTGGCCTGCCTGCTGCTGCGCTACCGGGGCGACTGGCCCCGGCCCGGCCTACCGGCCACTTGGTCCTGGCCCCGGACAAGCGTCACTATCATCCCGGAAAACGAGCTTACGGGACCAATCCGGGGCACGGCCGTCATCCGCGCTTATTTTGAAAACCAGGGGGCATCCTGTTCCTGGGAACTAACCTTTCCTTCCGCGGATCTGCAGGAAGCCGACGGAACCTTTGTCAGCCTTGCCCGGGCATCCCTCACTGCACATGCCCCAGGATGGGAGGAAACCCGGAGCGTGGCCGATTTGTCAAAACCCATGCGCGACTATCTCCAAGGAGAAATCCTGATCCGGCGGGAAATGCGGCTGCGCTCCCGCCTGCGCGCCCAGGCTCGTCACATTCTTTCCCTTATGGACCCTTGGGCAGAGGAACAGCGCGATATCCTCCACTCCTGCCTCCTGGCCCACCTAGTCCCATACCTGGTTCTGGAATGCGTCATTGACACGCGCCTGGAACAAGGCAAGCGCGACCAGGCTCTGTCCTTTCTGGCCGGCCGTCTCTCTCCGGACAGCGCCCTCTTGGCCTCGCGCCTTTTGGAAGAGGAGATTCTGGCCCGCCTCAACGAGATCCCGGCATCCTCCTCCGCCCCTTACGCTGACGCCTGCCTGGCGGACATGATCCGGCGGGCTAAAAGCCTGGTGCCCACGGACTTCTGGGAGATCCAGAACCGTATCTGGCAGGCCGGTCCGGAAAACTTCCCCGCTCTGGCCTCGGCCTTGAATTTTGCCGTAAACCATCCAGGCTGAAGAGAAACGTCCGGGCGGACGTCTGGAACGGGAAGCCGCCTTGGCGGACGCCCGCCGCTGTAGGGTCAAGCGCAAATTATTTGCGATGCTAAGCGCCGCAACGTGCGCGGCTTAAAGAAAGCCTGATGCGTAATATACAAGCGGCAATGCTCTAAAGAAGCACTGATTAAATGGATTTCGGAAACGCTGAGTTTTTCGTTTGGCAAGGCGCGAGTTCTTTTTGCAGAGGGGCTGGACTCTTCCGTCCTGCCCCTCTGCAAAAAGAACGAGCAACGCAGTCCAAACGGAATAAATCAGCGTTTCCCTAAAGGCGCCTCTCCTTCTCATTGACGGCGGGCCGGCTTTGCTATAAGCCTACGGTTCCTGTTAAGTAGCCGATCCTGCAAAAAGGCCGTTCGGCCTTTTTTATAAAGGCACGCCGGCGAAAGGCGGCGCTACGCGCCAGCCGCCAGCAGGTCACGGCTCGCTTTTCGCCGTGCCCGGGCAGGTTGGCGGCGACCGGGATAATCGGCCGTCTTTGGCGGCATGAGGCGCAGAGGAGCAGGAATGGCTTTCTCCATTGTAAAAAAAGAATCCCTGATTCCCGGCCGCACCAGCCGCCTCCTCATTCACGCCCCCCGCATCGCCGGTGCCGCCCTGCCCGGGAACTTCGTCATTCTGCGCGTCAGCCCGCGGGGAGAACGCATTCCCCTGACCATCGCCGATACGGACCCCGCGGCGGGAACCATTACCCTTGTATATTTGGTGATGGGCAAAAGCACCGCTGTTCTGGACACCCTGCCGGAAGGAGGGGAACTGGAAGATCTTTGCGGGCCTCTGGGCTCCCCCACGCGCATTGAGAGTACCGGCGGCACAGTCCTTTGCCTGGGCGGCGGCACCGGCATTGCCGCCATGCACCACATTGCCAAAGGCCACCACAGGGCTGGCAACCATGTGGTGGCGGTTATCGGCGCCAGGAGCGGAGATTTGCTGCTCTACCGCGACGAACTGGCCGCCTTCTGTCCGGAAGTGCTGGTCTCCACCGATGACGGTAGCCTTGGACGCCGGGGTCTGGTGACGGATTTGCTCCTAGACCGCCTGCGCGCGGACTCCGGCGTGCGGGAGATAATCGCCGTGGGCCCCGTGCCCATGATGGAGGCCGTTGTCGCGGCGGCACTGCCCTTTGGCGTGCCTGTGACCGTAAGCCTGAACAGCATCATGGTGGACGGCATCGGCATGTGCGGTGCATGCCGCGTGACCGTGGGCGGCAGGATCAGGTTCACCTGCGTGGACGGCCCGGAATTTGACGGCTATCATGTGGATTTTCCGGAATTGCGCCTGCGCCTTGCCACTTTTGCGGACCAGGAACGCCAATCCCGCGAGGCATCCTGCGAGTGTCTGGACAGCGCCGAGGCAAAAGCGGCCGGAAAGAAAAGCTCTGTTCGCGCGCCCATGCCCTGCCGCCCCGCCCGGGAGCGCGCCGCAGACTTTGGAGAGGTGGCTCTCGGCTATTCCCTGGCCCAGGCCAGGGCCGAGGCCGGGCGCTGTCTGCAGTGCAGGAAACCCGCCTGCGTGGGCGGCTGTCCGGTGGAGGTGAATATTCCGGGATTCCTCCTGGCCCTGCGCGAAGGGGATCTGCCGCGCGCCTACGGCATCATCAAGCGCACCAACAGCCTGCCCGCAGTTTGCGGACGGGTCTGCCCCCAGGAAGTGCAGTGCGAGGGCCGATGCGTTTTGAACGCCAAGGCGCAGCCCATTGCCGTCGGCGCCTTGGAACGCTTCGTCGCCGACGCCTACCTGGCCTCCAGCGCCTGCGGCGCATTGCGCAACGCCCCTGTAGCCGCCACCGACCCCGGCTCGCGGGTGGCCTGCGTCGGCTCCGGCCCCGCCTCTCTAACAGTGGCCGGCTATCTGGCCTCCCGTGGTGTCACTGTCACTGTTTTTGAAGCCTTGCATGCTTTGGGGGGGGTACTTACCTATGGCATTCCGGCCTTCCGTCTGCCCAAGGAAAGCGTGGTGGACGCGGAAATCGCCATGTTGCGGCAACTGGGCGTGATTTTCACATCCAACGAGGTGGGTGGCAGAACCTTTACCTTGCAAAGCCTGCTTCAGGAAGGCTACCAGGCCGTCTTCATCGGTGTGGGTGCCGGCTTGCCGAAATTCCTGGAAATTCCGGGCGAAAACCACATCGGCGTCTTTTCCGCCAACGAATACCTGACCAGAGTCAACCTCGGCCGGGCCTACGCCTTTCCCTCCTATGACACCCCTATCTACCCGGGGCGAGCGGTGACCGTTTTTGGCGGGGGCAACGTGGCTATGGATGTGGCCCGGACCGCCCTGCGCCTGGGGGCGGAGTCTGTACGCATCGTCTACCGCCGCACCCGGAAGGAAATGCCGGCGCGCCGGGAAGAGGTGAGCCACGCCGAGGAAGAGGGCGTTCTCTTTGAAACCCTTAGCACGCCCCTGCGCTTCCTGGCCGGAGCCAACGGCCGCCTGTCCGCCGTGGAAATCCAGGACATGGCCCCGGCGGAGCCGGATGCCTCCGGCCGGCCCGCGTCTCGGCCCATTCCCGGCCATACCCGCACTCTGCCCACGGATCTCGCCGTAATTGCCGTGGGCACCGTTGCCAACCCCCTGCTGCTGTCCGCCTCGCCCGGCCTGAAACTCAACGAACGGGGATATATCCGGGTGGACGAAAAGGGCGAAACCTCCCTTCCCCAGGTCTTTGCCGGAGGGGATATTGTCTCCGGGGCCGCTACCGTCATTCTTTCCATGGGCGCGGGCCGCACGGCGGCGGCGGAAATCGCCCGCAGACTCGGCAGGGCATAACATGGCCACTCCCTTGACGCCGCGCGAAATCGTGCGGGAACTGGACAATTACATCATCGGACAGGACGAGGCCAAGCGAATGGTCGCCATTGCCGTGCGCAACCGCTGGCGCAGACAGCGGCTGGAACCGGAACTGCGCGACGAAGTTTCCCCGAAGAACATCATCATGATGGGTCCAACCGGCGTGGGGAAAACGGAAATCGCTCGCCGGCTGGCCAAACTCTGCGGCTCCCCCTTCATCAAGGTGGAGGCCAGCAAGTACACGGAAGTGGGCTATGTGGGACGCGACGTGGAATCCATGGTCCGCGATCTCATGGAAATAGGCGTTTCCCTGGCGCGGGCCGAAGAACAAAATCGCGTCCGGAGCGCAGCGGAAAAGGCCGCCGAGGAACGCCTTCTGGATGTCCTCCTGCCCCCGGCTTTCGGCCAGCAACGCCGGGAAGAATTCGCGGCTTACACCGCAGCAGGCGATCCCCTGCCCTCCGCCTCGCCGGACAGCACCCGTGAAAAACTGCGGGCCATGTGGCGCGGCGGCCGCCTAGATGAACGCCAAGTGGAGATGGAAGTGGAGGAAACCTCCTGCCCCCAGGTGGAGATGATCGGTATGCCCGGCATGGAGCAGATGGGTTCCCAGTTGAAGGAAGCCTTTGCCCGCATGTTTCCGCCCAAAAAAAAGCATCGGCATTTCAAGGTAAAAGAGGCTTACGACATTCTGCTTCAAGAGGAAAGCTCACGCCTCATCGATCAGGACGCGGTGGTGGAGCAGGCAAGGGAAAAGGTGGAACAGACCGGAATTATCTTTATTGATGAGATCGACAAGGTGGCCATCCCCGCCCAGGGAGCGCGCGGGGGAGTGGATGTTTCCCGGGAAGGCGTGCAACGCGACCTTCTGCCCATTGTGGAAGGCAGCGTTGTTTCCACCAAGTACGGCATGATCCGGACCGACCATATTCTGTTCATCGCCGCAGGCGCCTTCCATGTGAGCAAACCCTCGGACCTGATTCCGGAACTGCAGGGACGTTTTCCCCTGCGGGTGGAGCTGACTCCCTTGGGCAGGGCGGAGTTTCTGCGCATCCTCAGAGAACCCCATAACGCCCTGACCATCCAGTACGCCGCCTTAATGCGCACCGAGGGCGTGGACATATCCTTCAGCGGGGAAGCCCTGGACGAGATAGCGGCCTTTGCCGAGGAGACCAACCGCCGGACGGAAAACATAGGAGCCCGCAGGCTATACACCATTATGGAAAAGATCCTGGCGGACCTTTCCTTTGAAGCCCCTGAGCGCAACGGCGACAGTGTGACCATAGATAACTCCTGGGTGCGTGAAAAACTGGCCGATGTGAGGCAGAACACGGACTTGAGCCGCTTTATTCTGTAGCGCATTTTGATTTTAAGGCAGCACTGATTAAACGGATTTAGAGCAATTTCATTTTGAAATTGCCCTAGCACCATGTACCACTTAAAACTGCGTTTTAAGTGGTAAGATCGTTGCCCCGAAAAGCGTGGTTTCCGGCTTGCCCCGCCGCCTGCAGCGGCGCGCCGGTAAAGCCCGGCGTTAGTACGCTGTAAATTTATCCGCAATTTTAAATGTTACAGCGTACTAGCCTCAAAGCGGAATATTGACATGGCCGGCCCCTGCGGGTAGGTATGCCGGTAATTGGAGAAGAGCATGTCCCAAATGGCCTATATCGGCCTGGGGGGCAACCAGGGCGCAGTGGATCGCGCCCTGGCCCTGGCGCGGGAAGCCCTGAGCGCCCTACAGGGAATCCGAGTGCAACGGGTTTCCAGAGTCTACCGGACCAACCCTCAGGGCCTGCAGGAACAACCCTTTTTTTTCAATCAGGTAGCGGCTTTGCTCTGTGACGGTAATATGCGGCCGGAGCTGCTTATGGACGGGCTGCTGGATCTGGAGGCTTACTTTGGCCGGGTACGCAGCGAGGGCCAAAAAAATGGCCCTCGCCCTCTGGATCTGGATCTTCTACTCTTCGGCCGGGAGGAGCGGAACACCACCAGTCTGGTCCTGCCCCACCCGCGAATGCGGGAGAGAGCCTTTGTCCTGGTGCCTCTGGCCGAGATTGCCCCGGACCTGATCTTTCCCGATGGTCAAAGCATTGCCTCGGCCCTGGCCGGACTCCACTACACTGTCCGGGGAAACGGCATTTTTCAGGAATCCTTTCCCTCTGAAATATGCCAATCTTCCCGCGGAAAAGGGGACAGCGGTACGGAAGCGCGCCTTTGCCGCAGGCCGCGTGGAAACATCGCCTGAAGCTCAGGTGGAGCGCGGTCCGCGCCTTGACCCTAAAAATGTGCTTCGCATTGCGGCGCTGCATCCTGTAGCGCCTTCCGGCTTCAAGTTAAAAATGAGCGCATATTTAACTTGAAATTGGAATAACAAGGAGTCTTCCCGTGTGGAAATGGATTGTTATCCTGCTGGCCATTGCTCTGGCTTACAAACTCTTTGCCAATGAAAAAAACAAAAAGATCAAGGAGGACGGCAAGGTCAAGGAGCGCAGGATTGCCAGCGGCGAACTGGTGCGGGATCCCGTCTGCGGGGTGTATGTGGAAACGGCAAACAGCATCTCCGTGCGCGATGGCGATACCCTGCATTATTTCTGCGGTCACGACTGCCGGGACCGCTTTCTGAAAAATCTGCAAGCCCGGGGCCGCAGCATTCCCTCCGCCCCTGCTGAGGAGGATGAATAATTTCCCGCCGGTTAGAGCTGTTCAACTTTGAAAAAGTTGGACCGCTCTAATCAGTGCTTCCTTAAAGATACAGGATACTGCGGCGCTTCCGGAGAATATGCCATGAAAGACTTTCCCCCAGACTACTGGATTCAGGAGCATGCCCTGGATGAAAGCCTGTGGGGAGTGGCTTACGAAGACCTGAATTCCCGTGAGGTCTCCCGCTTGAAACTCTGTACCGCCCGTCTCTGTGCCCTGTGGGGGGAGCGTCCCCTTAGCCGCAGCCTGACCTTACGCCATGCGGCGGGTTTTACCGCCAAATGGGAATGGGAAACAGCCGCCTACGCCCTGATCCTGTGTCCGGCTGAGCAGGATCAGGCCGAGCGCCTGCTGGCGGCCTGTCTGCCGGCCATCCTGGCGGGAGTGGATATGGTTCTGCCCTGTTTTCTGACGAAGGGGGCAGGCCGCCCGCCCGCAGGCCGGATGCTGGCGGCTCTGGAACTGGCAGGGATTGAGCGGGCCGTCCTGGTTTCCGAGAAAGAAGCCCTGCGGGGTCTTGCCCTGCTTCGGGGGCTACCGGGTGCGGGACGCCTCGTATTTCTGGGCCCGGCCAGCCAAGCCGAGCCCTTTATCCTTGCCGCCCACCGTCTAAGCCTGCCCTGTCTGGCTCCTGCGGGGGCAGAGCCCTGTCTGGCCTTGGATGAAGCCCACGCCGGCATCTGGGTCTGGCCGGACCTGTCGCCGGAGTGGTTCTGCCGCCGCCGCCTGAGTCTTGCCTGGTGCGCGGAGAAAGACGGGACGGCCGGAGGGGGCGCGCCGTGATCAGCCCCCTCCGCTCTCCAGGGGATCCTAGTACGCTGTAACATTTAAAATTGCGGAGAACTTTACGGCGTACTAACGCCGGGCTTTAAGCCCGGCGCACCGCTGCAGGCGGCGGAGCAAGCCGAAAACCACGCTTTTCGGCGTAGCGATCTTACCACTTAAAACGCAGTTTTAAGTGGTACATGGCACTAGAGCATTTTTCGCTTGAAATGCTTGCTTGACGGCGAGCAAAGCTCGCTTGCAAGCATTTCGCGGCAAGAATTTGCAAGCAAATCCTTGCAGAGCAGTCCAACTTTTCAACGTTAAACTACTCTAGAGCATTTTGCTTTTGAAACGCTCCCTTCGGCGCTTACGGCGAAACGCGGTTTCGCCTGCGCCTCCGGGGCGGGCGGCGGTGCTTCCGCCCCGCCGCCAGAGCAATTTCAA
>JAISMK010000160.1 GCA_031276785.1 Desulfovibrio sp.
ATACCGAGCGGCTGTGCCGGAGGATCCCCCGGCAGCTTTCGCCCAGGCATGGAGCGCCGTTGACGCCAGCCGGTCCATCCCCTGGCGGCGCGAGACTAAAAAGGGTATACGGGAATTGGACGCCCGGCCCTTTTTTCTGCGGATTCGCCGGGAATCTGAGCATAGCCGCCTTCTGGATCTCGACTGGTCCCCAGGCTATGTTTCTCCCCTTGCCCTGTGCCGGCACGTCCTGAGCTTCGGCGGCTACGGAGGCGACATGGCGCCCCTGTCCCTGACAAAACTTTTCAATCTTCCCGATACGGACCTTCCCCAATGAAAACGCTCAGCATCTTTCTCCTCGCAGGTATTCTAATGAACACACTCCTTGCAGCCCTCTCCCCGGCCGGAGCCGACCCGGCAGCGGACGGCCCCCTGGTTACCCGCCTGGCCAACGGCCTGACCGTGGTCGTCAAAAAGGATGACCGCTTCCCTCTGGTATCCCTGCGCCTTTATGTCCATGCCGGATCTTCCTATGAGAGCGACGAGGACGCCGGCATCAGCCACCTTCTGGAACACATGGTCTTCAAGGGCACGGCCGGGCGGCCCGGCAACGCCGCCGCCGCCGCCGTGGAATCCAGAGGCGGCTACATCAACGCGGCCACCAGTTTTGACTACACCGTCTACCTTACGGACATGCCGAGTTCCTCCTGGGAGACCGGCCTGGACGTGCTCAAGGACATGGCTTTCCACCCCACCCTGGATCCAGCGGAACTGGAGGCGGAAAAGGAGGTGGTCATAGCGGAACTCAAACGGGGGGAGGATTCTCCGGGACAGCGAATCTTCCGCATGACCCAGCAGACCGCCCTGGCCGGCACGCCCTACCGCAATCCCATCATCGGCTATGAACCGATAATAAGGGGCCTGACCCCGGAGCGAATCCGAGGCTATATTGAGCGCCACTACCAGCCCCAGTCCATGCTCCTGCTGGTCTGCGGCGATGTGGACGAAGCCAGGGTCCTGGCCGAGGCCGAAACTCTTTTCGGCAATCTGACCAATTCCAGAGAAGTGCCAGCCCCGGCCCCGATCCGTCCGCGCATCCAGGGCTTTCAGGCAACGCTGGACACAGGGCCCTGGACCAAGGTCCACCTGGCCCTTGCCCTGCCCGTGCCGGGCATGGCCGACGCCCGCTCCCCCCAGTTGGATGTCCTGGCCCAATTGTTGGGCGGCGATGCGTCCTCCCGCCTGTACCGCGTCTACAAATACGAAAAGAGGATGGTTGACTCCCTGTCCGTGCATAATTACAGCTTTGAGCGCCTGGGCCTGTTCCTGATCCAGGCCACTCTGGACGCGGACAAGCTGCTCCCTTTCTGGGAGAGTCTGGTCCGGGATCTGGCGGACCTGCCTCTGGCCTCCTTCTCCGGCGAAGAACTGGCCCGCGCCCGCCTGAACATAGAGGATGAACTGCTGCGCTCCAAGGAAACCATTTCCGGCTACGCGGCGAAACTGGGCTTTTTCCAGTTCTTCGACAAAGGGGAGCAGGGAGAAGCCAACTATCTGAATCTGGTCCGGAACACCAATCAGGAAATTCTCACCGGCCTCATCTCCACCCTGCTGACCCCGGAACGCCTTTCCCTGGCCGTACTTCTGCCCCGGGACGCATCCCTTTCCCTGCCTGCCCCCGCGGACGGCTCTCCGCTGGAGGACAAAGCCTTTTCCTCCTGGGCCGGCCGGGTTCTGGCCGAACAATGGCCTTCCCGGCCCAGGGCCGTGGAAGAGGCCGCTACGGAACGGGCGCAACCCGCGGAAGTCATCCATCTCGGACAGGGCCGCACCCTGATTCTGCTTAGGGACCGAACCCTGCCCTATGTCTCCGCCGATCTCCTGTTCAGCGGCGGCGACAGCCTGCTCCTGGAAAAAAACCAGGGACTCGGAGCTTTTACCGCATCACTGCTGACCAAAGGGACACAAAACCTAAGCGCCACGGCCTTAGAAGAGTATCTGTCCGACAGGGCTTCTTCCCTTACCGCTTCATCCGGCAGGCAGAGCTTCTCCTTCAGCTTCACCGCCCCTTCAGGATATGCCGGGGACATGTTCGCCCTCCTGGCCGAGGTTCTCAACCTGCCCAGCCTGCGGGAGGAAGAGGCCGACAGGGTGCGCACGAACCAGACCGCCGCCATCGTCAGCCGGGAAGAACAGGGGATTACTCTTGCCATGCGCCGCATGTTCCCATTTTTTTTCAAAAATCATCCCTACGGGTTCCTGAATCTGGGCGAAAAGGAGAACGTGGCCCGTTTCACCGCCGCGGATGCCGCCGTCTTCTGGGCTGGGCAACGCGTCCAGCCCTGGGTTCTGGCCGTATGCGGCGATTTTGACCGGGAGGCGGTGATCCGCGCCCTGCAATCCTTTCCTCTGCCTACCCAAAAAAACCTTTCCTTGGATCCCCCCCAGTGGGGCAGGGACAAAACCTTGGAACTTCACCTCGCGGAACGCAACCAGGCCCATCTTTTCCTGGCCTTTCCCACCGTAGGGCAAGGCCACCCCGATGAACCCGGAATCAACCTTTTGCAAAACATCCTGGCCGGACAAAGCGGTCTGCTCTTCCGCGACCTGCGCGACGCCCAGAGCCTGGGCTACACGGTCACCGCCTTCAACTGGAAGGCGGACAAGGCAGGCGCCCTTCTCTTCTACATCGGCACACGGCCCGAAACCCTGGCCCAGGCGGAAAAAAGCTTCCGCCGGATCATAGACAGGCTGCACGCCGCCCCCCTGCCCCAGGAGGAACTGGAGCGGGGTAAAAATCAGATGAGCGCGGACTACTACCGGAAGCACCAGACCCTTGCCGAACGCAGCGGCGAGGCTGCGGCCCTGGAACTTATGGGGCATCCGCTGGATTCCTCCCGGGAACTGGTGCGCAAGGCATCACTCCTATCCCCGGCGGACATCCAGTCCCTGGCCAGGAAGTATCTGCGCTCCGACCAGTCCTATCTGGTGAAGATCCTGCCCTGACGCCACAGGAGCTAACGGCGGAGCTTGCGCCGCCAGAGCAATTCCAAAAGGAAATTGCTCCAGGGACCAAAGAACATCAAGCCAGGATGAACATCAGGACGGAGAGGACACAGAGGAAGGGAAAGGCGAAGGCGGCGCTGACGCGCAGGAGGCGTCCCTCCTGGCCGGCTAGGCCGGCGGCGACTGCTGCCAGGGCAATGTTCTGCGGGGAAAGAAGTTTGCCGATACAGGCTCCGCTGGCGTTGGCGGCGGCTATCCATACGGGATCCAGATGCAGGAGAAGGGCCGCCTGTTTCTGGAGGGCGCCGAAAAGTATATTGGCGCTGGTGTCGCTGCCGGTGATAAAGGAACCGAGGGCCCCCAGGAAGGGAGCGAGCGCGGGGTATGCGGAACCGGCAATAAGGGCCAGATCGTCCGCCAGTTGCCGCATCATGCCGCTGTAGCTGAGGACCTTGGCCATGCTGACTAGGCTGATGATGGTTATCCCGGACGCGGCCAGGCGGCGCAAGGTGGCGCAGTAAATCCGGAACATGGCGGAGGGGCGGGCGCCCTGCCAGAGTCCGCCCAGAATGGCCCCTGTAAGAGCCAGGGTGCCGGGAGTCGTCAGCCAGGGGATGATCAGCGGCTTTCCGCCGGAGCCGCTGTACAGGGCCAGGGAGCTGGAAAACTGTCCCAGAAAGAGGTGGACGGGAGGAACGAGCTTGCTGGAGAAAAGGACCATAAGAAAAAGAAGAATATAGGGAGACCATGCCTGCAACTGGGGCCGCAACAGGATAGAGTTGCCGGAATCCGCGGGAGTGCGGGGCAGGCCGTCAAAAGACCAGAGGGTTTTGATCGGAAAAAGGCGCAAGGCGAGGACCACGCAAAGGGTGGAACAGATGGAGCCGGCCACGGCGGCCAGTTCCGGCCCCATGACCTGGACGACGAGGAACTGAGCCAGGGCGAAGGACAGGCCGGCCGCCAGGGTGGGCAGCCAGACCTCCCGCAGGCCGGACAGGCTGCGGGTGACGCAGAGTACAACACAGAAGGGCACGATCAGGGTCAGCAGGCCAAGTTGCAGAATGACGGACCGGGCCAGGGCAAAGACATCCAGATCCGTGATCCAGGCCAGGGTATGAACGGGAATCCCCACCACACCGAAAGCCACGGAAACGGTATTGGCCAGGAGGCTGACCACGGCGGCCAGAACAGGGGAAAAGCCCAGAGAAAGGAGCAGGGCTGTCGGGATAATCACGGCGGTGCCGAAGCCGGCCACAGCTTCCATAAAGCCGCCCAGACCCCAGGCGATTACCAGAGCCTGAATCCGCGGATCCGGAGAAATTCCGGCCAGGAGGCTCTTAATCTGGAGGGCTGCGCCTGTATGCAGGGAGAGATTGTAGGCGAAGAAGGCGGCAACGATGATCCAGAGGATGGGGATCAGGGCGAAAACCGTTCCGTCCAGCACCGCCTCCAGAGCGAGACGGGGTTCAAAACCCCAGACCTGGCAGGCCAGGAAGAGGCTCAGGAAAAGTCCCAGAGGGCAGACCGCGAGGGCCTTCAGGCGCAGGACGGCAAGACCGAGAAAGAGCCAGGCAAGGGGAACTGTCGCAACAAGGGATGCGGAAAAAAAAGGCGGAATATCCATTTGCAGGCCGCGTGTCCGGCAGGAAGCGGTTTATTCGGATTCCAGATAAAAATTGCCTCCTGCAATTTTTATCTGGAATCCGAATTGCGGGTCAGTCGTACTTAACGGAACTGAACCGCATGAGGCGATCCCAGTTGTGGTGGGCCTCAATGTAGCGCAAGGAGCCGGTCTTGGCGCGGATGACCATGGAATGCGTAATGGCCCCGTTGCCGGTATACTGCACTCCGGGCAGAAATGTGCCGCCGGATATGCCGGTGGCGGCAAAGACAACGTCGTCCGTCCTGACCAGAGTATCGGTGGTCAAAATCTCACGGATATCAACGCCGGCGTTCTGAATGGCCTCTTTTTCCACATAGGACTGCGGGTCCAGACGGGCCAGAATCTGGCCGCCCATTCCCTTAATGGCGCAGGCCGAAAGCACGCCCTCCGGAGTTCCGCCCGTACCCATCATAACGTCCACCTCGGACCGCGGATCAACGGCCATGAGCGCGCCGCTGACATCGCCGTCGGTATGCAGTTGAATACGGGCGCCCACAGCGCGGATGGACTGGATAAGCCGTTGATGGCGCGGCTTGTCCAGCACAAAAACAACCAGATCGTCCACATCCTTGCCCAAGGCCCTGGCGACTTTTCTCAGATTCTCCTCCACCGGGGCGTCCAGATCCACAACCGAGGCCGCGGGACCGGGAACGACCAGCTTCTGCATATAGTAGCTCGGACCGGGATTGTACATGGCGCCGGCTGGAGCCGCGCCCACAACGCTGATGGCGTTGGGCCGCCCATAGGCGAGCAGATTGGTCCCCTCCACGGGATCCACGGCGATGTCCAGAGCCGGCCCTTGGCCGGTGCCCACATTTTCGCCGTTATAGAGCATGGGGGCCTCGTCCTTTTCTCCTTCGCCGATGATGATCCTGCCCTTGATGTTCAGGGCGTTGAAGCTGAGGCGCATGGCGTCCACAGCGGCCTTGTCGCCGTTCTCCTTGCTGCCGCGGCCAAGCCAGCGGGCGGAAGCCAAGGCCGCGGCCTCGGTAACGCGGACAAGATCCAGCCCCAGATTGCTGGTGGGGACTTCTTTGCTCGGAGTTGTGGTCACAGAATACCTCCACAGGGATGAAAATGAAAAGCGCCGCCGCCCGCTCCGGCCTTCACCCGGCAATTTCCCATTCTACCCGAGGTCCGGCGACTCTTCAAGGGCTAAAGCCGGCACAGGCGAAATATTCAGCCTCCGCTCAGGGTAATTTCAAAATAAAATCGCCTCATTGCGCCTTTGGCCCAGGACGGGCCAGAGAGGCGAAAACGCCGACGGACAAGAGTCCCAGAACAATGAACAGATTGACCTCCGCCGGGACATGGACCACTTCCGCCACTCCGGCCAGCATCTTCAGGCCGATGAAGACCAGAATGGCGATGACGCTCTTTTCCAGATGCCGAAGAAAACGGTTGGCCGCGGCCAGCAAAAAATAGAGCGAACGCAGTCCCAGTATGGCGAAAATGTTAGATGTATAGACCAGGAACGTCTGGGTGGGAATATCCAGGGAATCCTCCAGGCCGGTAAAAAGGGCAAAGATAGCCGGCACCGAATCAAAGGCGAAGAGGACATCAGCAAATTCAATGACCACCAGGCAGAGGAGAAGGGGAGTGGCCATAAGAACGCCGTCTCTGCGGACCAGAAAGGCATGGCCGGCCAATTGCGGACAGACGGGGAAAAACCTGCGGGTCAGGCGCACGGCCCAGTGATTGCTGTAGTCCTTTTGTTCGCGCGCCTCCTCCCTGCTCTGCCTCCACATCTTCCAGGCCGTCCAGAGGACGAAAACTCCGCAAAGGGCCAGAAATCCCTTGCCCAGAAGGGCAATTAGGGAACCGCCGAGGCCCACGAAGATGAGGCGCATGACAATGGCCCCCAGAATCCCGTAATACAGAACCCTGTGCTGCAGTTCCGCCTGAATGGAGAAGGAAACGAAGATGGCGATGAAGACAAAGAGGTTGTCCACGGACAGGCTTTTTTCCAGAAAATAACCGGCGACAAAAAGCATGCCCTGGCTCCGCCCGTGGGAGAGGCCGATGTAGGCGGCGAAACCCAGAGACAGAAGCACCCAGAACAGGGACCACAGGGCGGCATCGCGCATGGCAATGGGCCTGTCCTGCCGGTGGGCGGCAAGATCCAGAAACAGGGCCGCGGCCACCAATACGACAAAAACGGCAATGTTGGCCGGAGTGAATGCGCCCATGGAGATTCCCTTCCCAGCAACACCACTACGCTGTAATAATTCAGGTTACAGCATACTACTTATTCAAACGGTCTGTTCCCGCTCAGGCTATGAGGTCCGCCTCGCGGAGAACTTCCTCCAGCCGCCGCTGATTGGCGGCTTGCAGCGGCACCAGGGGCAGCCGCACCTCTCCGCTCATTTTGCCCATAAGCCCCAAGGCTGTTTTGACCGGAACAGGGTTGGTCTCCAGAAAACATGCCCGGCAGAGAGGGGCCAGCTCGAAATGGAGTTTCCTGGTTTCCGCGGCATTGCCGGCAGCGGCCTCCGAACAGAGACTCGACATCTTGGCCGGAACCAAATTGGCGACAACGGAGATGACGCCCTTGCCCCCCAGAGCCATGCTGGGCGCCACGGTGAAATCGTCGCCGGAAAGCAGAATGAAGCCCTCCCCGCACAGTTCCAGAATGTCCGAAACCTGGGCCAGATCTCCCGTGGCTTCCTTGACTCCGATGATCTCCGGCACCTCCCGGAACAGGCGGGCCATGGTCGCTGGCTGAATGTTCAATGCCGTCCGGCCGGGAACATTGTAGACAATGGTAGGCAGGGACACCTCCCTGGCGATGGCCTTGTAGTGGGCCACCAAGCCCTCCTGAGTGGGTTTGTTGTAATAGGGAGTTATGAGGAGAAGGGCATCGGCTCCGGCTTTTTTGGCAAAGGCGCCCAGAGCGATGGCCTCGCTGGTGTTGTTGGAACCAGCTCCTGCCAGGACAGGCACCCGGCCTTTTACCTGATCAATACAGATGCCGATGACCTTTTCGTGTTCCGCATGGGAAAGGGTGGCGGATTCTCCGGTAGTGCCGCAGGGGGAAAGCCCGTTCACCCCCTCCCGGATCTGCCATTCAATAAATTCCCGAAAGCGCTCCTCGTCAATGACGCCGTCCTTGAACGGGGTGACCAAGGCGGTAATGTTGCCTGCAAGGTTCATACTTCCCTCCTCCTGCTGACTGTTAGAGCTGTTCAACTTTGAACAAGTTGGACCGCTCTGCAAGGGTTTGTCTTCAAACCCTTGCCGCAAGCATATTTTTTGAGAATCGGAATAAGCCCTATTCGCCGGACGGAGCGGGGGCTTCCCCGTCCCTGGGGCTGACAGGGGTAAAGGTCAGGGATGTCTTGTTCATTTCCTCAATAACCTTCCGGGTAATATCCGCCGCGGGATCATAGACAATGGCCGCGTCCGCCAGAATAATCGCGGTGTACCGCCCCCGGAGCCGGCAGGTTTCCAGGGCCTTAAGGAACAGTTGGTTGACCCTCTCCCGGACCTGACGCTCTTCGGCGCCATAGAGCCGCTGTATATCATCCGTCTTCCGCTGAGCCTCCTCCCGTGAACCGCGTTTCTTGCCGCCGGCCTCCTGGGCGGCAAGGATCTCATCCTGCAATTCCTGGCCCCTGCCTTGCAGATACTCCATGCCGGCCTGGACGGCTTCGCTGTCCTCATATACAATTTCCGGTTTGACTACGGCCAGTTTACCGCTGCAGCCCGCCAGAGGCAGAAGGGCCAGCAGGAAAAGGGGAAATAGGAAACTTTTTACGCGCATGTTTTTTCCCTTATTATGATGTGGTTTGAGGACCGCCAAGATGTTGCCAACATCGGCAAGGACCGTTTCCCCTCCTTTAGCACAGCGCGAGCCGCTGGTCCATAGACGGACAACGCCGCCAGGGTCCTTCTCTTCAGAGTCGGGCGCGCCAGAGCAGTTTAACTTTGAAAAGTTGGACTGCTCTGCAAGGATTTGCTTATAACTCATTGTCGAAAAATGCTTGCAGGCGAGCTTTGCTCGCCGTCAAACAAGCATTTCAAGCGTAAAATACTCTAAGAGGGAGTTTCAAAATTGAAATGGCTGCAAGTAAAATTTCCCTACCGCGTATAGGTGCGCTGGTGCCCCAGAACCACTTCCACATAGCGGCGGGTTTCCAGGCTGGGCATCCGGGTGGTCAGGGCCGCATAGACTTCTTCGGAGCTCATGGCGTTGATGCGGGCCACTGCCACTTCGCGGTCCTGGTCAAAAAGGCGCAGCACCGCTCCGGGACCGCCGTTATAGGCGGCGATTACGCACATCTCGCGCGCGGCGGGGTCGATGACTTCGTTGAAATAACGGCTGGCCAGCAGATACAGATAGGCCGTGCCGTACTGGATGTTGCTCTCCGGCCTGAGCAGAGCATCTATGGAGGGAATGCCCTGGGACCCCTCAAGGTAGCGGTACACCTCATTGCCGGCTGTTTCCGGCACAACCTGCATCAAGCCCAGAGCGCTGCTGCGGCTGACGGCCAGAGGATTGAAATTGCTTTCCGCGTGCATAATGGCCAGCACCATGCTGGGAGGTAGGGTATATTTCCGGGCATAGGCCTCAGCCAAGGCGCGATATTGAGCGACATTGCCGGCAACGGCGGAGATCCCAGGCGCGGCGAAGAACAGGCCCGATGCCGCCGGGCCGCCTGTTTCCCTGAGCAGGCAGGGTCCCTCGCCCTTTCGGGTCAGAAATCCTCCCCCGGACCAGGCGGCAAGGGGATCGCCGGCGCCGGGATCCTGATCGCAATAGGAAATCCCGGTCTGAGGCAGATCCTTCCAGATCCCCGGCAAGAAGGAGCCGGCGGGGGACTCCGCGCGGGGAAAGGCTTCGGCGAAACGCTCCAAAGGCAGGTCGCTCTCGCCGGCGCTAAGCAGGACGCGGCCCCAGGCAAAGGCGAGCAGGCCATCCCGGCCGGAGGCACCGGCATCCTGACGAAGAAAAAGATCCTGCTGCGTCCCGCCGGCCAGGGAATCCAGGGAGGCCGGGCAGACTGTATGCCCGGCCGTTCCGGACCCGGGCGGGGGTCTCCGCCGGAACACGGAGGTGAGCTCAGGGTCGGTTTCTCCGGCCGAAGCCAGGATCGTGGTGGAGGCAGGCAGAATGACGGCTTGACGGCACGCCCGCCGGGCTTCTTCTGCAGGGAGGGAGCCTGCCAGAAGAAAAGTCAGCAGGGGAACCAGAGGCAGGAAGAACGGCCGGAAAAACCTGGATGCCCCCGCGGAGGACGGGCCTTCCTGCCGGAAACCGTCAAGGATCCGGCGGCGGACGAACTCCCGGATAGAAAAAAGAAGGTTGAGACTGTCCATCATAATAGTCATAATCAGTCAGCCTTGAAAAGTATGTAACCATACTGATATATGGAGTAATGTCCATATATGCTCTGACGGCGCCCGGAAAATCCGAAAAACGCCCACTCCAAAATAAAAGGTTGCAATCTCTATGCCATTTTTCGATTTCGTTCCAGTCCTGTCCCGGGAACAATGGCTCCGGCAAGTGAATGCCACCGGGGGGATTCCCGGATTCATTGTTTGGCCGACAGGACATACACCGCGGCGGTAGCGTCCAGATGGGCGGCGGCGTATTCCGCCTCCAGTCCTGATCCGCAGAACAGATCCAAACGCCGGCCCTTTATGGCCCCTCCCGTGTCCTGTGGCAGAACCAGAGCGTGGAAGTGCCTGTCCAGGCCGGAGGCCGGGAGGGACAGGCTGAGAAAGAGCAGGGCGCCGTGAGGAATAAGCCGCGGATCGGTAGCCGCGCTGACCCAAGGGGTGAGGGGACTGCCCATGGATCCGCGGGGACCGTCCTGGGATTCGCGAAAAAAGACGTAGGAGGGATTCTGATCCAGAAGGTCAGCGCGGCGATGGGGGTTTTCGGCCAGGAACCTGCGTAAGGAGAACATATTGATCTCTTCCCGGGAGAGGCTTCCCTCATCCCGTAGGATACGGCCCAGAGAACGGTATGGCTGGTTGTTTTTCCCGGAGAAAAGGACATGGACCGTTGTGCCGTCCTCCAGAGCCAGACGACCGGAACCCTGAATCTGGAGAAAGAAGGCGTCCGTTTCGCTCCGAACCCAGGCCAGTTCCAGTCCGCGCCCGGCCAAAACCCGGCGGCGGTCAATATCGTGACGGGTATAATAGGGCACTCCGGCGCGGAGTTCGGGCGGACGGCGATAGAGAGGATGGGGATAGACGGCGGAAGGCGCTCGGCTCGCTTCCAGGGTAGGCTCGTAATATCCGGTGGCGGAAAAATCCGGTCCCAGGCGATGCCAGAAAAATTCGCCGGCCAGAAGAGCGGGAGAGCCATCCAGGCGGGGCAGCAGGGCGCGCAGACGGCGGAGGGTGGCGGCCAGATCGCCCCAGCGCAGGCTCAGGCCGGGAAGGTTCAGGGCCACGGCTCCAGACGGCCGGGAGGCGATATAATCCAGACTGTGGCTGACGGCCGCATCAAGCTCCCTCCAGGAGAGCAGACCCTGGGCGGACAGGTCGGCCTTGGCGGCCATAATTCCGGCCTCGCCCGGGGACAGGAGGAACACCCCCTCCTCCTTAAGGGGCGCAAAGGGAGGAAGATCCCGGGAGGACCGGGATGCGCAGCCGGTGAGCAGCAGAAGAAAAAGGAACGAAACTACACCCTTGTTTTTCATAAAATTTCCGGATAAAGGAATTGCCTTACGCATAGAGCCGGAGTAAGCCCATGGCCAACGCGCCCTTTCCCGTTCCCGAAATCTGGCATGAACACCGCGTCTCCTACGGAGAAACAGACACCATGGGGGTTTTGTACTACGCGGAATACCTGCATATTTTTGAACGCAGCCGGAATAACTGGATACGCTCCTTTGGCGTATCTTACAAGGCCATTGAGGAACGCGGGGTATTTCTGCCCGTGCGGGAGGCCCGCTGCCGCTACCGGCGTTCCGCCGGCTACGATGATCTGGTGCAGGTCCGCACCGGAGTCAGCCAATGGGGGCGCGCATCCCTGACGTTTTTGTATGAGGTTTATGACGAGACGCGCCTTTACCTGCTGGCCGGGGGTTTCACCCAGCACGCCTGCGTGGATGGAACCGGCCGCCCCTTTCCCTGGCCGGATTGGTTCCGGGAGATCTTCCTGCCGCGTCCGGTCGCTTGACAGGATGGTGAAAAAGTCCGTCCTGGCGCACGCAGCCTATTTTTCAACAGGCTGGCAGCAGCGCCCTGTACGGCCGGCGGCCCGCGCCTTGCCCTCCCATCTCTTCTGCTGTATGCTGGCTCCTGATGCGGATCAGCCACAATAACGCATAATGCCATATAGCAATCCGGAGACGAAAGACCATGAGACTCTCTGCCCATGAAGTCCTGGCCATCGGCGTGGACTACCAGGAACGCCTGATCCCGGCCATACACGATAAAGAATCCCTCCTCCGCAATTCCAGGATCCTCTTCACCGGTCTTGACCTTCTGGATGTCCCCATCCTGATAAGCCGCCAATACCCCAAGGGCCTGGGGGACACGGTGCCGGAGATCCGGGAAGTTGCCGGCAAGGCCAGAACCCTGGACAAAATCACCTTCAGTTGCTATCAGCCCGGCGCCCTCAAAGAAGAGGTGGATGCCTCCGGACGGAGGACTGTCATTCTTTCCGGCACTGAAACCCACGTCTGCGTCCTGCAGACCGCCATCGACCTGCTGGCCGCGGGGTTCCGGGTGGTTTTCGT
>JAISMK010000168.1 GCA_031276785.1 Desulfovibrio sp.
GCTGCGCCGAAAAGCGTGGTTTTCGGCTTGCTCCGCCGCCTGCAGCGGCGCGCCGGGCTTAAAGCCCGGCGTTAGTACGCTGTAAATTTATCCGCAATTTTAAATGTTACAGCGTACTATTTTCCCTTGACCACAGAGCGGGGCCATATCTCTCGGGAAGTGCTGATTAGAGCGATTCAACTTTGAAAAAGTTGGACCGCTCTAAGCCGGTAACACGGAAACGCGGGAGGCGCAAAAAGGAGAGGGCTGGAGAGGAGGATTCCGGCTGAAAATTTTCAAACTAACGGACTACCTCTTTCCTTGCTATTTTCGGCAAAAAGGGTTTTTATGCCCTGTCCGCGCCCGGCGCCACGATCCTTAGCGGATGGCGCGCGGCGACGGCGTAATTTTCCGGTTCCGGGCCGGCGTCCGCCCCTCCGCGTATCCTGTTGTTTTTCAGGATGATCAGCGCCGGCTGACGGCCGGCGCAAAAAATTTTTATCTTTTGAGGATACAGAATGACCGCTCTGAAGGGTTCTGACCCGCTTGCCGCCGAAGGGGATCCCTCCGGCGATGCTACCGCCAAGGCCAAAAAAACCACCAAAACCACCCGCTCCGCCTCTGCCGTTTCCGGAGTATCCCGCCAGAGAAGGCCGAAAAAAAGCGGCGGCCCCGCAACCGGGGAGGGGGCTCCTCCCTCCGCGGCCCCGGAAGAGGCGCCCGAAGTTTCCCTGTCCCCTTCCGCTCAGGAGGCGCCGCCTGCGGCGGCCCCGGCCGTGCGCCGCTCCCGCCGCGCTGCCGCTGCGGGGTCAGATGCCTCTACCCGGTCCCCCGGGCGCCGCAGATCCTCTACCGCAAATACTTCCATACCGCTGCCGCTCCCGGCGGAACCTCAGGCGGGACCAGTCCCGCCTGAACCGCAGGCCGGCGATGTTTTGTCCGAGGCGGAGGCCATTGTCTCCACCCTGCCTCCCTTTTATGCCCCTCACAAAATCCCTGCCGCTGTTCCCGGAGAATCCGCCGCGCCGGAAGGAAATCCGCCGCCATCCGTTGCCGCGCCGGAGGAAGATCCCCTTCCCGACGTTCCGGACGTTGCCTCCCCTGCGGAAGACAGCGCGGAGGTAGCCGTTCCTGCGGAAGACGGCGCGGAGGTAGCCGTTTCTGCGCTCGAGGCCGGGAAAGGCGAGAAAAAACGCCGCAGCCGGGGACGCCGGGGCCGGAGCCGCAAAAAAACAGAAGGGCAGCTTGGTGAAAGCCGAGGCCTTCCGGAAGAGGAGGGTTCCCTGAGCCCAGACGCGGGCTTTCAGGCCCGCGAGGCCCTGGTGGGGGAAGGCCCTCTGGCCGGGGAAGAGGCGCTTGTCCAGGCTCTGGATCTGGGCGGCAAACCCCGGCGAAACAGGAAAGCCGGGGAATCCGGCGGCGCGGAGGCCGGAGAGGAAGTTTCCGCTTCCGGCAAAAAGGACAAACGCAAGATGTTCGTCAGCGTCCTGCCGGGAGAGCAGGTGGAAGTGGTTGTGGCCGAAGAGGGGCTGGTCTGCGAATATTATGTGGAAATGCTCCACCAGGCCAAGACCAAGGGCAATGTATACAAGGCCGTCATCCACAATGTGGACCCCAATCTGCAGGCGGTTTTCGTCAATTACGGCGCCGCCAAGAACGGTTTTTTGCAAATTGACGAAGTGCATCCGGAATATTTCAACGTTTCCCACGATCCTGCCAAAGGACACAAATATCCACCCATTCAAAAGGTTCTCAAGGCCGGCCAGGAAATTCTGGTGCAAGTGGTCAAGGAGCCTGCCGGCACCAAGGGAGCCTTCCTGACCACCTATCTCTCCCTGCCCGGCCGCTTCCTGGTTCTGACCCCGGGGCGGGAGCAGATCGGCGTTTCACGCAAGGTGGAGCAGGAAGAGGAGCGATCCCGCCTGCGGGATCTGCTGGAAGGCCTGAGTCCCGGGCCGGGGCTGGGGGTCATTGTCCGCACGGTGAGCGTGGGGGCCAGCAAAACCAACTTGCAGCGCGATCTGCAGTACCTGAAACGGCTGTGGAAGGACGTGCGCAAGCGCGGCACGGAGGAAAAGCCGCCCTGCCTCATTTATCAGGAAATGGACCTCACCACCCGCGCCGCCCGCGACTACCTGACCGACGACATTGCCGAGGTCTGGGTCGATGACGAGGCGACTTTCGCCTCCCTGACGGAGCTGGCCGAGATCCTGTTCCCGCGGAAACAGAACCTGGTCTGCCTGCATAAAAACGACGGCCGCGGCCTTTTGGAACGTTTCAACCTGCAGCGGCAGTTGGATCAGATTCACGCCCGCGAAGTGAACCTGCCCTCGGGCGGACAATTGGTCTTTGATCCCACTGAAGCCTTGACCGCCATTGACATCAATTCCGGCCGCAGCGGAGGCAAGAGCAATTTTGAGGACATGGCCTTCCGCACCAACCTGGAAGCGGCCCGCATGATCCCGCTCCAGTTGCGCCTGCGCGATATAGGCGGGCAGGTGGTGGCCGATTTCATTGAAATGCGCGACAAAAGCCACTGGCGCGAGGTGGAGAAAGCTCTGCGCGCCGGCATGAAGGAAGACCGCGCCCGCTACGATGTGGGAAAGATCGGCCCTTTCGGCATGTTGGAGATCGTCCGCCAGCGGCTCGGCTCCTCGGCCATTTCCACCAGCACGGAAATCTGCCCCCACTGCCGGGGCACCGGGGTGCGCCGCAATATCGAATGGCGCTGCCAGCAAGCTCTGCGCGATATTGCCCGGGAACTGCGCGCCGCGGCGGCCGAAAGCCGGCCGGAATTCGTGTATGCCGCCGATCCGGATCTGGCCTTGCACCTGCTCAACCACAAACGCGAACGCCTGCTGGAGATGGAAAAAGACTGCGGCCTGCGCCTGGAGATTGCGCCCAAACATCTGGACGGCTAAGCCCGTGCGTATCCTGACCCACCTGTGCTGCGGCCCCTGCGGCATCACCGTACTGCGGGATCTGCTCCGGGCCGGGCACGAGGTCACGGCCTATTTCTTCAACCCCAACATCCACCCCCTGGCCGAATACCTGCGCCGCAGGGAGGGGGCGGGGGCTGTCTGCCGCCGCCTGGGAGTTCCTCTGATTTTCGCGGACGCCCTGCCTCCGGAGGAACAGGAATGGGAGGAAGGCGAATCCGTCCGGCTTCCGGAAGCCGCGCCGCCCGGGCAGGGCAGGCCCCTCCCTGCCCGCCGTTTCCCCCCCCCGGCCGCGGACCCGCGGCCCTGGCTGCGCCTTATGGCCGGGCTGGAGGACCGGCGCTGCTCCCTCTGCTGGAGGATCCGCCTGGCCATGACTGTCCGCGCCGCCCTCCGGCGGGGTTTCGCGGCCTTCACCACCTCCCTGCTGTATTCCCGGCGCCAGGACCACAACGGCATCCGGGGGACGGCGGAAGACCTGGCCGCCTGTTCCGGTCTGCATTTTGTCTACCGGGACTTCCGCGTCGCCTGGCGGGAAGGGGTGGATCTTTCCCGGGCCTGGGGGATTTACCGCCAGCCCTATTGCGGCTGCCTGTACAGCGAATACGAGCGTTATGCCCGCGAGGGAGCGAAGGCCTGGGGAGTCTGAATGCTCCTGTACATTCATGTGCCCTTCTGCCGCGGCAAATGCCCCTATTGTTCCTTTTCCTCCCAGCCCCTTGCGCCGGGCAGGGAAGGCCGGGAGATGTCCGGCTATCTGGCAGCCCTTTTGCGGGAGCTGACCCTGTGGGGGGAGAGGCTGGGGCGGGCGGGCGTGGAAACCGTCTTTTTCGGCGGAGGCACGCCAAGCCTGCTGCCTTTGGAGGCCCTGGCCGGCATCTTGGACCGGGTGCGCACTGTTTTTGCCCTAAGCTCCTCCGCGGAAATGTCCCTGGAGGCCAATCCAGAATCCGCCCTGGCGCCGGGCTGGCTGCACGGCCTGCGCCAAACCGGCGTAAACCGGCTTTCTTTGGGAATCCAGAGCCTGGACGACGGCGAACTGCGCATCCTGGGCCGCGCCCACAGCGCCAGGGAAGCGGCCCGCGCCTGCGAACTGGCCCGGGAGGGGGGCATAACCAATCTCAACCTGGATTTCATCTGGGGGCTGCCGGGGGAGAGAAGCGGGCAGTCTCAGGCCAAGTGGCTACGCCAGCTCAAGCAGGCGGTCGCCCTGCGGCCGGATCACATCTCAGCTTACGGACTGGCCCTGGAGGAGGGCGCGCCTCTGGCCTCGGCCTGCGCGGACGGAAGCCTGCTGCTGCCCGGGGAGCGGGAACAGGCTTCGCTCTATCTTGCCGGGGCGGAATTCCTGGAATCTCAGGGTTTCATGCAATACGAAATTTCCAATTTCGCCCGCATGGGATTCACCTGCCGCCACAATCTCGGCTACTGGGAGGGCCGCGATTTTTTGGGTCTGGGCCCGTCCGCCGTTTCCACCCTCGGCGGCGCCCGCTGGACCAATCCGGCGAATCCTGCGGCCTGGCGGAAAGCCGTGAACGCGGGGCAGGCCGCCCCGAACCCGGAGACTCTGGATCCGCCCACCCGGAGCAGAGAAATGCTCATGCTGCGCCTGCGCCTGCAAAAGGGCCTGCGCCTGAGGGAATGGAACGCCCTGACCGGACGGTCCTTTCTGCGGGATTTCGCCCCCCTGATTCTACCTCTGCAGCAAAAGGGCCTGGCCGCCACCCGGCGGGGGTTCTTCCGCCTGACCCGCTCCGGAATGCTGGTTTCCAACACCATCCTGGCCCACTTTTTCGACCGCCTGCCGAAGGAAGGCGCTTCCACCGGCAAATAAGCGCACAGGGGGAGCATTATTTTCGGATTCCAGGCCAAGAAGGCGCAGGGGGCCTTCAGGCCCCCTGAAGCATTTTCAGCATGAAAATGCTTCAGGGAGAGAAAGACCGCTTTTCTTTCTTCAGGCCTTGAGGTTGTCCAGGGACAGTTCCAGAGGCACATTGGTCCGGAACCAGTTGGCGCGGGCCAGGAAGACGCCCAAGGCGACGGCCGCCGACACCAGGCCGAGGATCACGGAAAGATCATAGGGCAGGTTGAGGCCGATGGTCGCGTTGTACAGATAGGTGGAACACACCGCGGTCATAAAGGTCGCGGGCAGGGTCAGGAGCCAGTGGTTTGTGCCCTTGCGCACGGCATAGGCCGCCCCGGACCAGAGCACTACAGTGGCCAGGGACTGGTTGGCAAAGCCGAAGTAGCGCCACAGGATGGAAAAATCCACATTGGCCAGGGCAATGCCGACGGCGAACAGGGGCACGGCGATGAAGAGACGCCGGTCAATACGTTGCTGATCGCTGCGGAGGACGTCGGCAATGAGCAGGCGGGCGGCCCGGAAGGCCGTATCGCCGGAGGTGATGGGCAGGACAACCACGCCGAGAATGGCCAGCACCCCGCCCACGGAGCCGAGCAGGGTCAGGCATACTTCGTTGACCACAAGGGCGGCGTTGTTCTTGGGACCCATGGCGGCGGCCAGAGACTGGGCGCTGTCGTAGAAGGTCATGCCCGCGGTGGCCCAGATCAGGCCGATGATGCCTTCGGCGATCATGGCGCCGTAAAAGACGCTGCGGCCATGCCTTTCATTGAGCATGCAGCGGGCCATCATAGGGGACTGGGTGGCGTGGAAGCCGCTGATGGCTCCACAGGCGATGGTGATGAACATCAGCGGCCAGAGGGGCAGACCCTTGGGGTGCTGGTTGGTCCATTCCGCCCAACTGTAAAAGGCCTTGCCTTCCACGATCAGCCCTCCGGCGACGCCGAAGGCCATGATCAGCAGCACCACCGCGAAGATCGGGTAGAGGCGGCCGATGATGAGGTCAATGGGCAGGATGGTGGCCAGAAAATAATAGAGAAAGATGATGACCACAAAGAGGGTCGCGCTCCCCATGCCTGTCAGGTTGGCCAGGAGGCCCGCCGGGGCGGCCACGAAGACCACGCCCACCAGAACCAGCAGGAGCAGGGAAAAGGCCCGCATGAACTGCTTGAAACCGTTGCCCAGAGTGTAGCCGACCACGTCAGGCAGGGATTTGCCGTGATAGCGGATGGACATCATGCCGGAAAAATAATCGTGCACGGCTCCGGCGAAAATGCTGCCGAGCACAACCCAGAGCAGGGCCGCGGGGCCGTACAGGGCGCCCATGATAGGGCCGAACACCGGACCGACTCCCGCAATGTTGAGGAGCTGAATGAGAAAGACCTTCCAGGTCGGCATGGCCATATAGTCCACGCCGTCGTTCATGCTGTGGGCCGGGGTGAGCCGCTCCTCCTTCGCGCCGAAAATTTTTTCAATGATCCTGCTGTACACGAAATAACCGAGAATAAGGGCCGCCACGCTCAACAGGAAATAAAACACTGTCGGCATATCGCTATCCTCACGTTAGATTGATTTGGGGGGACCTTTTCCCCCAGCTCCTATCACTTCGCGGCGGGAGAGGCAAGGACGCGGCGCGCGGGGCTGGGAGGCATCCTCCCGCGTCGGGCGGCGGCGGCGGCTTGCGCTGAGAGAGGAGAATGCCTATACTGAAGGCGGATTGTCCGCGACGCCTTAGAGCAATTTCACTTTGCAATCTCTCCAGCGGCAAGATCGCCGGAGCGCAACGCATGCCCGAAGGAGGTTCCCCGTATGGCCACCCTGCTTATCCTTCTTGGCCTCGCCGTGGTCTGCATAGCGGCCCTGCGCATAGCCAAGCCCGAATACTACTCTCCGCGCTGCTGCATGAGCATAGCTCTCCAGGCCATCAAGGAAGACGAGCAAAAAAGGAAGGCGGCTCCTCCCGCGGGAAAGAGCCGCTCCGGGGAAGACGCGGGCGGAGCTTAAAGCAATTTCACTTTGAACTCAAAAATTGGGTAGCATGAAGCCAGTCAGGGCCTGACAACCCTTGGCTGGCTTGGCTTTTATCAAGTAGTTTCGCTTCACAATGACCACCTTTGACCAGTTGCATCTTCCTATAAATTGGGTATTATCTTGGGTATCGAAAGTCGCTGAAACGTCCGATGCCCAACCCGCAAAGCCTTGAACAGCAAGGGGCGCGGCAAACATGGGTATCGGGGGAAAAACCGAACAGGAGTACCCATTATGCTGAACGACACCCTGATCAGAAGCCTGAAACCCACAGGAAAACCCAAGAAACATTTTGACGGCGGAGGCATGTTCCTTTTCGTGACCGCCACCGGCAGCAAGCTATGGCGGATGGTATATCACTTCGATAAAAAGGAAAAGTTGCTCAGTTTCGGAGAATACCCTTCCGTATCTCTGAAAGACGCCCGTGAGCGCCGCGAGGAAGCCAAGCGTTTGCTTGCCCAGGGCATAGACCCCGGAGCGCACAAAAAAGCCGTTATTGCCAACAGGATCGCGGAGCAGGCCAATTCCTTCAAAAATATCGCCCTGGAATGGCACGAAAACCAGACCGAGCAGTTTACGGCCAGACACCGTGAGCAAGTCCTGTTCCGTCTGAACGCCTACCTTTTCCCGGCCTTTGGCAGCATTGCCGTAAGCAAATTGGAGCCGCAAGACCTTTTGGCCGTTGCCCGCGCCGCCGAAAAAAGAGGATTGCAGGTTACTCCGCAGCTACTGGTGCAGCTTGTGGGCCAGATATTGCGGTACGCCATCGCCACAGGCCGGGCCAAGCACAATATCGCGGCGGACTTGCGCGGAGCCTTGAAGCCTCGGCGTGGGCAGCATCGGGCCGTCATCACCGAGCCGGGAAAAATCGGCCCGCTTATGAGGGCCATAGACAGCTACCCCGGATATTTTCCCTTATGTTGCGCCCTGCGTCTTGCCCCTCTGGTTTTCACGCGGCCCACTGAGCTATGCGCCGCCGAATGGAACGAGATTGACCTGGAAGCAAAGGAATGGCGCATTCCGGCTGCGCGGATGAAAATGCGGCGGCTGCATATTGTCCCCCTTGCTGATCAGGCCGTGCGGATACTGGAAGAACTGCACCCCTATTCCGGGGGAGGCAAATACCTGTTTCCTTCCGTCAGAACGGACGACAAGCACATTTCCACATCGGCGGTGCTACTCGCCTTGCGCCGCATGGGCTATGACAAAAATGAGCTTTGTACCCACGGTTTCCGGGGTATGGCGTCCACCCTCTTGAATGAACTCGGCTACAACCGGGACTGGATTGAACGCCAGCTTGCCCACGACGAAAAAAATGCGGTGCGGGCGGCATACAATCACGCCCAATATCTGCCGGAGCGCCGAAAGATGATGCAGGCATGGGCCGATTTTCTCTATGAACTTCGCAATAATGACGAAAAAATCCCTGAAAGCGAGGCGGCATAAAATTCCACGGCATTTACTCTACCCTGACCTACCCTGAGATTTAGGTAAAAACATGTCAAGTGAAATTTTTTATGTTTTACAATCTCAAGGTAGGCCAGGGTAGGATAGAAAACATGTTTTTTGATTTTTTCCATATTACCTAAAAATCGGGGTTATAACCTTCTTACTAGACTCAAAACCAGTAAGGAGGTTTTTATGTCCACTCCACGGCCCCAAATGGCTCCGGGAACCATCCCCGTCACCGGCTATGTCCGCATCAAGCAGATTCTTGCAATTTTCCCCATATGCAGCAGCACATGGTGGGATGGATGCAAGGAAGGCCGCTTTCCCAGGCTCATCAAGTTAGGCCCGCGCACAACGGTCTGGAAGGCGGAAGACATCCGGGCTTTTATAGAAAGACTGAACAGCCAGGCCGCTTAACCACCGCCAGCGGCCATGACCTTCTTTTCGGCCTAAAGCGCAACCAACGGGCCAGTGGAACATTCCGTTGATCCGTTGGCTCATGTTCCCGGCCTGTTCGCGGCGGTTCCGGCATGAGCAGGAACCGTTGCGGGCATGACCCGGCGCAGCCCAAACTTACGCCAGCCCAGTCTATCAGCGAAGGCAAATGGGGGGTTCCGCGCATCCTCTCTCTGGCGGCGGAGCGGGCAAAGTCATGGTATCGCCATCCGCAGAAATGTCACGTCCTGAACAGGGGCAACCAGCGCCGATGTGAGCAGGCCATTACCCACGGGGAACCTG
>JAISMK010000173.1 GCA_031276785.1 Desulfovibrio sp.
CTGAACTCGGATGAGGCGTTTGTGGCCGTTATAGGTCCACTGGTGGAGGTTCCGGTGCTGATCGGACTGGTGAATGTGGCGTTGTATTTAAAAAGAGCATGGTTCGCGCATAATTCCTAGAGCAGTTTAACTTTGAAAAAGTTGGACTGCTCTGCAAGGATTTGCTTGCAAATCCTTGCAGAGAAATGCTTGCAGGCGAGCTTGGCTCGCCTGCAAGCAAGCATTTCAAGCGTAAAATGCTCTAGGAAAACTATCAATCATTTTCTATGACACCGCCTTCAAAAAAGATCCGGTGACGGAATCAGGATTGCGCATGATCTCTTCAGGGGTGCCGCTGGCGATAATGCGGCCGCCCTTTTCTCCGCCGCCGGGACCGAGGTCCAAAACATAGTCGGCGTTCAGGATCACATCGGTATTGTGTTCGATAACCACCACGGCGGCTCCGCGGTCCACCAACCTGTGCAGAACCGAAATCAGCTTGCCCACTTCGTGCATGTGCAGGCCTGTGGTGGGTTCATCCAGGATGTACAGGGCGCCTGGCAGACTGCGCCGTCCCAGTTCCCGGGAAATTTTGATGCGCTGGGCCTCCCCTCCGGAAAGGGTGGTGGCGGGCTGCCCCAGGCGCAGGTAACCCAGCCCCACTTCCTCCAGTACGGACAGGCGGTGGCTCAGGGCGGGATAATGCTCAAAAAACTCCAACGCCTGGCGTACGGTCAGATTCAGAACCTCCGCGATGTTCAGCTCCTTATAGCGTACTTCCAGAGTTTCCCGGTTATAGCGCTGTCCCTTGCAGACATCGCACTGGACAAAGATGTCGGGCAAAAAATGCATTTCCACGCAGATCTGCCCATCGCCGCCGCATGCCTCGCAGCGGCCTCCTGGTAAATTGAAGCTGAAGCGGCCCGGGGAGTAGCCGCGTTTTTTGGCGTCGGCGGTCTGGGCGAAGATGCCCCGGATATCGTCGAAGACTTTGGTGTAAGTGGCCGGGTTGGAACGAGGGGTGCGGCCTATGGGTGTCTGGTCAATGATCGTGACGCGTTCAACGGCCTCGGCCCCTGTCAGCCCGCCGATGCTCCCGGGGTTTTCCACCTTGACGCCTTGGGCCAGGGCCAGGTGTTTGTAAAGGGAATCCACCACAAGAGAGCTTTTGCCTGAGCCGGATACCCCGGTGACGCAGGTCAGGGCGCCCAGGGGGATGCGGCAGTCTATGCCGTGCAGGTTGTTGGTGGTGACGTTGCGGAGCAGGATTGCGCCCGCGCCCCTGCGGCGGGAGGCCGTGCGGGGAACGCCCAGTTCGCCGCGCAGGTATTTGGCCGTCAGGGAGTCGGGAGAGGCCAGCAGATCCGGCACTCTGCCCTGAAAGATCAAGGAGCCGCCACCCTCGCCCGATCCGGGCCCCAGTTCCAGAACAGTGTCGGCCTCGCGGATGGTGGCCTCATCGTGTTCCACCACCAGAACGGTATTGCCCTTTCTCTGGAGATCTCGCAAAGTGCCGAGAAGGCGGGCATTGTCGCGGGGGTGCAGGCCGATGGAAGGCTCGTCCAGAACATAGGTGACCCCCACCAGACCGGAGCCGAGCTGGGAGGCCAGGCGGATGCGCTGTGCTTCGCCTCCGGAAAGGGAGGCCATGTTCCGGCCAAGGGAGAGATATTCCAGTCCCACGTTGACCATGAAGCGCAGGCGGTGGGTCAGTTCCTTGAGCAGAGGCTCCGCCACCAGGATATGGCGGCCTGTGAAGCGGCGCGCGGCCAGCCAGGCCAGGGCTCCGTCAATGGGCAGACGGCAGAAGTCCACAATGGACAGATCATCCACAGTGACGGCCCGTGCCGTTTCCCGCAGGCGGGCGCCCGCGCATTGCGGGCAGGGCATGCTCTGGCGGTACCGGGAAAGTTCGTCGCGCCAGGCGTCGCCGTAGCTCATCCCTTTTTCCAGCAGGGCAACTAGGCCGGGCCAGAGGAGTGCATCCTCCTCCCCGCCCTTGGCGCGCATCTTCACAGAGCCGCCCAGCCAGTTGCGGCGCAGAGAGCTTTCCTGTTCCCGGCGGGGGACTCCCGGAGCCTCCTCTCCCTGGAAAAGGGCCGCCAGGGCCTCTCCGCTGAAGGCGTCCAGAGGAGTGTCCAGGGTAAAGCCAAAGCGTCGGCCCAGACCTTCCAGGTAAGGCCTGTGGGGACCCAGGGCCTTGGATCGCCTCCAGGGCAGCAGGGCGCCGGCATTCAAGGAAAGACCCCTGTTGGGCGCGACGAGGGCGGGTTCAAAGTATTCCACGCTGCCCAGTCCCAGACAGCGGGGGCAGGCCCCCTGGGGGCTGTTGAAGGAAAAAAGCTGGGGAGAAAGGGGGGGCAGGCTGATCTTGCACAGGGGACAGGCGGACAGGGTACTCATGATGATTTCCGCGTCTCTCTGATCCTCCTGGCCGGGCAGGAAGACGATGAGGCTGCCCTGGCCGCGGGCCAAGGCCAGTTCCACCGAAGCGGCCAGGCGGGTGCGGATGCCCTCACGCAGCGTCAGGCGGTCCACCACCAGTTCAATGGTGTGTTTTTTTGTTTTTTCCAGTTCCGGCGGGCTGTCCAGAGTGCGCATTTCGCCGTTGACCCGCACCCGGACAAAACCCTCGCCCCGGAGTTTTCTGAAGCGTTCCTGATGTGTCCCCTTCTGCAGGACCACCAGAGGAGCCAGAAGAACGCATCGTCTGCCAGCGCCCAGATCCATAATGTCATTGATGATTTCGTCTTCCGACCGTGATTCGATGGGCCGCCCGCATTGGGGGCAGTGCATGCGCCCCAGGCGGGCGAAAAAAACACGCAGAAAATCGTAGACCTCGGTCATGGTGCCCACGGTGGAGCGGGGGTTGCGGGCCGCGGTCTGCTGCTCCAGGGAAATGGCCGGGGAAAGCCCCTCGATCTTGTCCACATCGGGCTTGTCCATCCGGGGCAGAAACTGGCGGGCATAGGCGGACAGGGACTCCACATAGCGGCGCTGCCCTTCGGCATAGATGAGATCAAAGGCCAGGGTGGATTTGCCGGATCCTGAGGGACCGCAGATCACCACCAGTTCGTCGCGGGGGATGTCCAGAGTGAGGTTTTTAAGGTTATTCTGGCGGGCGCCTTCAATGTGGATGCAGCCGCGCGCCGGGGCGCCGTGGACTGTGGGGAAGCGGGGAGGGTAGTTGCCAGGCATGGAAACGGCGTTCAGAGGAAAGGCCGGTATAGGGGGATCTGGAAAAGTTTTCGATTTGTATCCGCCTCGCTTAGGTCTGTCAAGGGCAGCGAAAGGACCGGCCAGGCGGCTGAGGCCCAAAAAGGCCGTTCCGCGGATCTGGATTCTCCTTCCTTCTTCGGCTAAAGAACAGGAATTCGTTGCCTGCATCCCGCGGCTCGGTCCGCGAAGCCCCGGACATGAATTTTGTCACTAGCCAGTTCGCCCTCTTTTTTCTTGTAGTGCTGCTCTCATGGCAGGCATCCCAGAATCGCCCCGGCCTGCGACCGGGCTTTCTGCTCGCGGCCAACCTCCTCTTTTACGCCGCAGCCGGCGCAGCCTTTCTCCCTATCTTGCTGACAGCGGCCTTTTTCACCTGGGGAGCGGCCAGGCTTATGGCCTCTCCCGCCTTGGGCATCTCCCGCGGAGCCTGGCGCGCCGCCGGCATTGCCGCCAATCTATGCCTTCTGGCCTTTTTCAAATACTATGAATTTTTCCTGGTGGAATTGGCCAATACCCTTGCCCTTTTCGGCTTAGCCCTGCCTATGGACGCTCTCCTGCCCAGCGGCTTTCTCAACCTGGCCTTCCCTCTCGGCATTTCTTTTTATGTATTTCAAAGCATAGCCTACCTCGCCGATCAGCGCGCCTATCCCCATCCCCACTCCTTTCCTCGCGTTCTGCTTTTCCTGTCCTTCTTTCCCACCCTCCTGTCCGGACCCATCCTCCGGCCTCAGGGCTTTTTCCCTCAGATGGACGCCGTGGCCGTAACCCCCCTTCCGGCCACGGAAACCGATATTCAGGAGGGCTTCGCCCTCATCCTGAGCGGCCTGTTCAAAAAGGTGGTCTTGGCGGGGTATCTGGCGGAAGCCGTGGTACGGGACGCCTTTCAGGTTCCGGAACATTTTTCCTCTTGGGGCGCGCTGCTGGCGGTGTACGGCTATTCCCTGCAAATATACTGCGATTTTTCCGGCTATACGGATTTGGCCCTGGGCTTCGGCCGCCTGTTGGGTTTCCGCCTGCCTCGGAATTTCAACGCCCCATATCTGGCCTGCAATCTCCGGGAATTCTGGCGGCGCTGGCACATCTCTCTTTCCACCTGGCTGCGCGACTACCTGTACATTCCCCTGGGGGGCAGCAGAAACGGCCGCCTCTACCGCAACCTCATGCTGACCATGCTCTTGGGCGGCCTGTGGCACGGCGCCCATACCCGTTTTCTGCTCTGGGGCGCCGTACACGGGGCGGGCCTGTGCCTTACGCACGCGGCCGGCGCCCTTTTCCGCTCCCGGAAAGCACCGGAGGGAGCGGAAAAGGGGTTCTTCCCCGCCCTGAGGTGTTTTTGCGCCTGGTGCGCGACCTTCCACTTCGTCTCCTTCGCCTGGGTTCTCTTCGGAGCGGAGGATATGGACCGCGCTCTGGCGATTTTCCGACGCATCCTGGACTGGGGGCAGGCCGGGCACGGGTTCCCCCTCATGGCCCTGCCGGCGATAGCCGCCGCATTTTTTTCCCAGGCCGCAGGCAGGCAATGCCTGGAGCGATTCGTCCGCCTGCAGACGCGCCTGCCCCTGGCGGTCAGGGCCGCCTCTCAGGCCCTGCTGGCGGCTCTTATTCTGCGTATGGGGCCGGACGGCGTTTTGCCTTTCATCTATTTTCAGTTCTGAGCAGCCATGATCGATCCGCCGCCAACCTCCAGCCCTCAACGCAGGCACGCCCTTGCCCAGTATCTGCCGGCTGTCTTTCTGCTGGCTCTGCTGCAGGCCCACCGGCTGGCTCCCGCTCTGGAAGATCTGTCCGTGGAGGCGCCCGCCGCTTCGCCTCTGGCCTCTCTCCTGACCGGGGCCGCGGATGCCAGCGGCCTGGCCCGCATCGGCGGGGCCATGTCCGACTTTCTTGCCCTCTGTTCCACAGACAGGGAGGCGGGGTTCCGGCCCGCCCTGTCCTCAGGCATACAGTCCCCGGCGAAACAGGAGCCGCCGCTGGAGCAGCCTTCCGTCCTGCCGCCGCGGCAGCAGGCGTCCGTCCGGCGTCTGTCAGCAGCCGGAGCGGCGGCCCCGCCAGCTCCGCCGGCCGGACTGCTGCTGCCCGCCCCGTCTGAAGACCGCGGCCAGCCGGGGGGCATGCTCCCGCAGCCGGAGAGAATAGTCGCTTCGCCCGGGGTCCGGCTCCTGGATGGGGACGTTCCTCCCCAGGAAGAGATCTCCGCCGGCGCGGGCATCGGGCCTTCCGGAACAATTCTTTCCCTGCCCGCCGCCCACCTCCTGGCCCCGCCGGATCTCCAGCCGCGTTCCCCGGCCACCGTTGTCGCTCTCCATTATCGCAGAGACCTTACCACTATTTTTCCGTCCCTGTTCCGGACGGAACAGAACGACGGCGCCGTACGCATTCTGCTCGCGGGCGACTCCATGATGCTGGAAGGCCTCGGCCCGGCCCTGCTGCGCGCCCTGGCAGGACGAGACAACACGCGGGTGACGCGGCATGCCCGCTATTCCACGGGCCTGAGCCGCAAGGATTACTTTGACTGGCCCGCGCACATGGCCTCTCTGGCGGCCCTGCATTCCCCGGATCTGGTCATCATCACCCTGGGAGGGAACGACGCCCAGGATATTGTGGATGCCTCCCGGAGACGCCACCTGGCGGGATCTCCTTCCTGGGAGGCGCAGTACCTGCTGCGGGCTCGGGAGCTTGTCTCCGCGGCCCGGAGGGGCGGAGCTAAAATCATCTGGGTCGGCCTGCCGGTCATGGGCAGTTCCGCGGCCCACTCCAGACACACGCTGCAGCTTTCCCAGCTGCACCAGGCGGCTTGCGTCGACCCTTCCTCGCAGATCTATGTGGATACCATGCCCGTGCTGGCCGACAAGCGGGGAAAATACCGTACTTATGCCCAAAAAGCGGATGGTTCCCAGATCCGCATCCGGCAAAAGGATGGAATCCACGTCACCAATGCCGGCGGAGATCTCCTGGCCCAGGAGGTCCTGCCTCATATTGACGCCATGCTGCTCAAGATCGCCCAACAACGGCAAGCCGCTCTTCGGGCCGAACGGGCTGCCGCCGACAGGCGGTCCCGGGCGGAGGATCCGGTCCTTTCCGTCACAAGCCAAACCTTTGCGGCGGAGCAGGCCCTGTCCTATCTCTCCCTCCCAGATCCCTACACTCCCTGGGACGGCAACGGACTTTCCTCTCCGGCTTCCCCCGCCGGACAGAAGGAGGCGGATTTGCTGCTTCCCGGCGAACGCAGGAAGCTGTTTTAGCGCAATTTCACTTTAAAATCGCTTCGGCTGCCGCGCCGGCGGACGCCAAGCCATGCGGGCAGGAGAATTTTCATGGATATTACCGTTACCAGCGCCCCCCATGCTCATATCCTCCATCTTTCCGGACGCTGGGATTTTTTTTCCGCAACGAATTTTGAACAATACTGCGAAGATCTCCTGCGGGAGGAAAACATGCTGAACGTGGTTCTGGATCTCGGCGCGGTTCCCTACCTCAGCTCCTTTGGCCTGCGCGCCATGTTGGACTTGGCCAAGCGCCTTGAACCCATGTCCGGAAACATCCATGTGGCTGACATGCAACCGGCGGTGGCCAAAGTCTTCATCGGGAGCGGCTTTCACCGTTTGTTCCGTCATTTTCCCGATGTTCCCTCCGCCCTGGCAGCCCTGTCCGGGAAAAAATAGCCGCCGCCCGGTCATTTCCCTTCTGAAAAAAGCTGAAAGCCGTTTTGCGGGCGACTGGGCGTCAACGGCAATTTGCTGAAATATAAAAGATGGCCGAAATATCCAGCATCCCCTTCCGCCACCGCCTGGCGGTGCGCCAGACCCTGCCTGTTCTGGCGAGTCTGGCTCTGCTTCTGGGAGCCGTTCTTCTGGGAGGCTATTGGTATATGCGGGAAAACATCCTGCACACGGTCCGGGACAGGGTGCGGCAGATCTCCGAGGCCACAGCTTTCGCCTACGACCATTTTCGCGGTAGAGCGGAGGAAAAGGTTGCGGCCGTCGCCCGCTTTCTGGAGGAGATGGAGCCGGAGCTGGCGGCCCGGGAACTGGGCCGGGAAGACAGCTCCCTGAGCCGGATCATAGCCGCTCACCTGGCTTCAGAGCCGTTCCACCTAGCCCTTGTGCTCACGGTTGCCGCCGAGGACGGCGGGTGGGTGGAGGCCGCCTATGCCCGATCCCCGGAGGATAGCTCCCGGATCACGGTTCTCTGGCGGGAACAGAAGGCCAGCCTCCAGTCCGGCGGCCAAAACCAGACCGCCGGCCCGGAGGAGGACCGCTGGAGACTTCTGCCTCCCGGCTTCTCCGGCTCCGGCAGGCCGGACCATGCCTTGCTGCCGGCGGAGAATCGCAATGTCCTGATGCTCCACACAACGCCGTTGCTGCGGCGGAAACCAGGTGGCGCGCCGCGGCCATTGGGAAGCCTTTCCCTGATCGTGAGCATGGCCTGGCTGGCCCCTATTGTGGGCAGCATGGTCAGCATCAATCAGACGGACGCCTTGATCCTATCCTCCGGAGGGGCCTACCTGGCCCCGAAGAATGTCTATTATGCCGGCACGTTGCTGGACCTATCCGAGGACATGGGGGAGCCGGCCCTCCAAGAACTGGGTAGATCCATGCTGGCCGGAGAGTCGGGCAGCATGGTCATTCCCTGGAACGGCGCGGAGCGCCTGGCTCTGTATCTGCCCCTGGCGGCTCAGGGAATTTCCCTGGCCGTCCTCATCCCGGAAAACATCCTGACCCGGCCGGTGAAGATGCTGAACAGGCAGATTCTCGCCCTGATGCTGGGGTTGTTTTTCCTGGCCGCCGCAGGCCTGTATGCTATCACCCGTTCCATGCTGCGTCCGGTGCGCTCGCTTATGGGTATGGCCGAGCGCCTCTCCCGGAGGGATTTTCGCGCTGATCCTCCTGCCGGGCGAAAACTGTCATTTTGGAGCGCAGCGGCGGCAGCGCCGCCTCCGGATGAGCCCGGACGCCTAATCAGGGCGGCCAACGCGCTGCGTCTGACCCTGAAGCAACGGGTGGAGGATTTAACCCTGGTCGCAGAGGCCAGGGAGCGGCTGACGGGGGAGCTGGCCCTGGCCAGATGCATCCAGAACGGAGTGCGCCCCAAGACTCTGCCCCGGACAAAAACGTTGGAAACGGCAGCCTTGCTGCGTACCGCCCAGCCCGTCAGCTCCACCCTGTACGATGCCTTTTTCCGGACCGGAAACAACCTGTGCTGCATCCTGGTGGATGTGGTCGCCAAGGGGATCCCGGCCGCCCTGTTCCTGGGCCGGGTTATGCCCCTGCTGCGGGAAACCCTTTTGGCCGGAGCCTCCCCCGGCCGATCTCTGGAAACCGTAAACAAGGTTTTGTTTCTGGGGAAAAAAAGGACGGAACCGGCCATTTTCGCCCACGTTCTGGCCGGGACTCTGGATGCCGGCAGCGGTCTCTTCACCTGGGCCGGAGCCGGACCGTCCCTTCCCATTCTGCTGCGTGGCGGCGCCCGGACCTTGGACGGCTCCCGGGGCGATCCCCTGGGACTCAGGCCATACAGTTTTTTCCCCAGCCACTCCCTGTTTCTTCAGCCGGAAGACAGCCTGTTCCTGGCCACTGACGGACTTGGCCTGGTCGCCTCCCCGCAAGGAGTCCTGTATAGGGAAAAACGTCTTGCCTCCAGCCTGTCTGAGTGGCAGGCCGTCCCGGGGCAGGTGGGAGGAGGCCCCGCGGGCGGGGACAGGCGGAAGGAGGCAGAAATCCTCCAAGGCGATGCCTTCTTGCGCAGACTGCTGAAGGATGTGGCGGATCACGCCTATCCGGACGATTTGCCGGAAGATATCGCCATGATGCTGATTCTCTGGAAGGGACAGACCGCCCATTGATTGCTGATTTCCGGGAAAGAGATCTGATACCAAGTTGCGACCAATAGGGCAGTTTAACTTTGAAAAGTTTGACTGCTCTGCAAGGATTTGCCTGCAAATCCTTGCCGCGAAATGCTCGCAGGCGGGCTTTGCCCGCCGTCAAGCAAGCATTTCAAGCGTAAAATGCTCTAGCGCGGTTCAACTTTGAAAAAGCGGTCAGCGCCGGGTCGTTTTCCCAGCGCCTATCAGAGCCTTGACAAAAGGCACATACTGGTGGTCGGTGACGCGGATATGCTTGAGCAGCCAATCCTTCAGGAAATCCAGAAGATCCTCGCCGACCCGGGTCTTTCCGGCCGCGAGATCTTGTTCCACGGCTTCCACTTTGGCCACGAATTTGCGGTGGATCTGGGTGTGCTTTTCCGTGTCCGGGTAGCCGGTGCGTGAAAAATACTGTTCTTCCGTGCTGAAATGGCTGACGGTATAACTTTTGAGGTTGGCGACTATGTCCTTTCCTGTGTTGTCCACGGTGTTCTGCTGAACGGCGCGATACAGGGCGTTGATATAGGCGCAGAGCATTTTGTGCTGGTTGTCGATGAGTTCAATGCCGGTGTTGAGATCCGGAGTCCAGTCCATCAGGCGGGCGCTGCCCGCAACGGCCGCTTCGCCCGCGTTTAACAGGTAGACGATTCCTTCCAGTTTTTCCATATTGTCGGAAATCTGGACGAGCTGCATGGTGAAACGCTGCATGCGGTCTGCTGTGTCGGCGGCCACGCTGGATATGCCTTCCAGAGCTTCGTTGGTGCGGGCGCTGCCGGCCAGTTGTTCTTCGGACGCCTTGGCAATGCTGCCGAATTGAAGGGCGGTGGCGTCCATTTCCGCGACAATCTGATCCATGGCGGCGCCGGCGGCGGAGGCGCGTTCGGCGCTGCGCACAATGGCGTCCGCCGCCCCGGACACGGACTGCCGGTTGTTGCTGGCGCTCTCTTGGATGCCGGTCAGCACCTTATGCACTTCGGTGGTCGCCTGCATGGTCTTTTCCGCGAGTTTGCGCACCTCGTCGGCTACGACGGCAAAGCCGCGCCCGGCTTCTCCTGCCCTTGCCGCCTCAATGGCGGCATTCAGGGCAAGCAGATTGGTCTGATCGGCAACTTCGCTGATGACCCCCATGACGGAGTGAATGTCGCGGGTCTTTTTCTCCATCTCGTCCATGGCCTCCCGCAGGGCCAGGGTTGCCTCCTTGATGCGCTCTATATCGTTCACCGCGTCACGCAGTTCCAGGGCGCCGGACTGGGCCCTGTTGCGCGAGGCGTCCGCCTGTTCCGAGGCCAGGCGGACGCTGTTCGTCACCTCCCGGACATTGCCGGCGATGTGTTCCATGGCGTCGCTGGTCTCGTTGAGGCGAAAACGCTGGATCTCCGCCCCCTCGCCTACCTCGGCCACCATGCGCGAAAGGCCGCGGATGTCGCGGGCAAGGCCGGCGCTGGCCGTGGAGGCCTGGTCGCTTAAGCCGTGCAGACGCGCCTTCAAGGCATCCCGTTCCCGCTGCTGCGCCTCCGCGGCCTTGGATGCCTGGGCCGCGGCCTGCGCGTCCTCCAGCAGCAGGGCTTCGTTGCGCGCCGCCTTATGGCGCATCTCCACGGCAGCCGTCCGCAAGGAGTGGAGAGCATCCGCCAGGACGGCCGCCCCGGCCTCCTCCTGCCCGGCATCAGGAGACAGTCTGGCGGCATCGGGATCGCTCCTGATCTCCAGAGCATACTTGCCAAGGGCCTCCAGGCCCCGCCGGGCGGCGCGCCGCCCGGCGGCGAGGGCCAGGAGGCCGGCGACAGCGGCGCACAGGGTCAGGACTGCGAACGGGGAAGGAGGCAGGCCGTGGATGCGGCCGGACAAGGCCAGCAGGCTGAAAACCGCCGCCGCTCCGAGGCTTGAGGCGCAAATCCATGTCCTTCGCATACCGCGCTCCTTGTCTTCCGCTGTCTTGGACCCAGAGAGGTTTCGCTTTGAGATGATTGCCTGCCGGGATGGGTTCACCAAGGCAAAGCCCGGGCTGAACGGTCCACAGCCGCGCAGCATATACATCATTACCCGCCGCTGGGAAAGAGGCGTAAGAACGGCGGACGGGGAACCCCGCAACACATCCATTATACCCAATTTCACAATTACATCAAGAATGGAGCCGACACCGCCGAGTTATTCCGTTCCCATTGCTTTATAACGCAACTTTGCATAAATTCAGTATGCCGCAACAAACGGTCCTATTTTATAACTCTCTGAATTTTGAAGGAAATCAAAAAACTGACCGGCCCTGGAAAGTTGCCGGCCTGCTCAATAAGTTACAGGTTCGCTTCCATGTGGGAAAAAACCGTTGGGAGCGGCTTAGTTTTGAGATAATTGACATTAGTGAAAATACAGGCCAAAATACTTTATAAATAACGTATAAACGGTTTTGAAAGGAGATGTTTATGATCAGGATTGCAACAATTGCCGGATCGGATGCTTCTGGTGGCGCTGGACTTGAGGCTGATTTAAAGACATTTGAGGAATACGGCCTTTATGGAATGACAGCGGTAACTCTTATAGCAACAATGGACCCCAATAATAATTGGGAGCATGGTGTTTTTCCGGTTGATGAAAAAATTTTAAAGGCTCAACTTGAGACTATATTTAAAGGCGTTGGAGTTACATCTGTAAAATCTGGTATGCTTGGGACTTTTTATGCAGTTGAATTGACCCGAGAATATATAAGTACATATAAAATTAAAAACTATGTACTTGATCCAGTAATGGTTTGTAAAGGCAATGATGATGCCTTGAATCCTGAATTGAATCATTCCATTGCTAAAAAATTGCTTCCACTGGCAAAAATTGTTACGCCGAATTTATTTGAAGCAGGACAGCTTTCTGGAGAAAAAGAAATTTTGTCTGTTGAGCGGATGAAAGAAGCGGCAAAAATAATTGCGGGAAATGGAGCCGCAAATGTTTTTATTAAAAGCGGTTCAAGATTGCCTGGAGCAACAGAGGCTATTGATCTTTTATATGATGGAAGCAATTTTGAATTAATAAAAAGTCCTGTCATAAAAACAAACTGGACACATGGGGCTGGTTGTACTGTATCTGCGGCAATTGCGGCTGGATTAGCTCGCGGACTTTCGGTCTATGATGCGGTTGTTTTGGCCAAAAAATTTATTATTCAAAGTCTTAATGGATGTTTTGCCCTTAATAAATGGGTTGGGCCTGGGAATCCTACAAATTGGAGAAAAAATAATTTGTTTGCATAGACAAATAAAAAAACATGTTGCCAGGAGCAAGCGGATTATGGGCTGAAACCCGGCGGCAGGCCCCCGGCTGGCGTTTCCTCCAGTTGGGGAATTTCTCTTTCCCCGGCTGGGGAGAGCGACAGGCCGGCAGCCCGTCCGGCCTCGGCATAGCGGGCCTCTGTCAGGCGCAAGGCCCCCAGGGGTTGCACCACGATGGCCGGCAGGCGCACGGGACAATGGTATTCGCAGTATCCGCAACCGAAGCAACGGCCGGGTCTGACCACGGGCGCAGGGGCCTGCCCTCCCGGAATCCTGGTCAGGCCCACGGCGCCATAAGGGCAGACTTCCTCGCAGACGACGCAACTCCGTCCTTCGGTCCAGGCCAGGCAACGGCCCTGGTCCACAACGGCCGTGCCCACTTTGGCCCAGAATTTTTCCTCCGGGGGCAGAGGAAGGATGGCATGGGTGGGGCAGACTTCGCCGCAGGCGCGGCAATCCGGAGCGCACGGGCCGCGCCGGGGCGTAAGGAGAGGGCTGAACATGCCTTCCGGCCCTGCTGTAAGCCAGGCTGGTTGCAGGGCGTTGCTGGGACAGGCCTTCATGCACAGGCCGCAACGGAGACAGCGGGCCAGAAAGTCGGGTTCAGGCAGGGCGCCCGGCGGCCGGATGCAGTCCGCGGGCCAGATAAGACCCAGGGCGTCGCTCTGGAGCAAGCTGCGCGCCCTGGATACCTGCAGGGCCGCCAGAACGGCCCCGGCTCCGGATGCGGCCAGAAAAGCCCGGCGCGAGGGAATGCCCTCCGGCTCTCCCCGCTGGGCGGCCGGAGGCCCCGGCGCCTCCGCCGCCGGCTCCTTGAGGCTGAAAACAATCCCTTTTGTCGGGCAGATCTCAACGCAGGTCCGGCAGGCGATACATTCCCGGCGCCGCGTCAAGACGCCTGAAGGGGCCAAAGCTCCTGTGGGGCAGTGTTCAGCGCACAGTCCGCAACGGACGCAGCGGCGTATTCGCCGCCGCCAGAAGGGACGCGCGGCGCACAGGGCCAGGAGCGCTCCGGCCGGGCAGAGACAGCGGCACCAGAAACGGGGCCGGACCAGTTCCAGGGCGAATAAAAGGGCGAACAAGGCCGCCACAAAGGGCATAGTGTCGAAGCGCCGGAGGGGAATCTGGGCGTAGGCAAGGCCGGGAAGCTCCGCTACGGCCGGGAAGAACTGGCTCAGGCGGAGGAGTTCCTGCCCGGTCAGAAGGGCCAGGGGATGGATAACGAGGGCGTACAGGCGGGTGGCCAGAGAGATGGGGGAGGCCCAGAAGAGCAGGCTGACCCCGGCCAGAGCCGACCCCAGGATTAGCGCCAGAATCAGGAACTTGATCCGGTAATTCCATTTCCAATTAAAAACTGCGTCCATGCGGTTTTTAATTAAGGGGGATCTGCCGGCCAGGCGGAGCAACGCGAAACGGACAAAATCCAGGGAGGCGCCCAAGGGGCAGCAGTAGCCGCAAAAAATTCTGCCGGCCAGGATGGTCAGAATAAGCAGGGCCAGGCCGGGCCAGAGGGAGACAAGGCCCGTTATTTCCCTGGCGGCCATGGGGGTGGCGACGGCCGCCAGGGGATCCAGGCGCAGGAAAATATCCACGGGCACGGCCGGCAGGGGCCAGGCAGTCTGCAGGATAAGGTACAGAAAGACAATCAGGCTGCCTGCCTGGGCCAGGCGCTGCGTACGCCGCGGCCGCCGCATCGGACAGTTCCCGCCGGCGCGGTGTCAGGCCGCCACGCGCGCGGTGACCAGGTTTTCAATATCCATCCGGCCAAGCCCCCGTTCGTGGGCCAGCCGGATATGGGGCACCTGGCGCGGCTGCACATTCTGCCCGGACCACTCGTAGGAGGCCACCGCCAGGGCGTCGGCGGCCACCGGGTCCGCCGAGGCGATGATTTCGCCGGGGGTGATGACCTTTCCGGGGCCGCCCGGGCCGCCGCTGGTCAGAACGCGGCTGGCGTCAATTACCGCCAGATCCGGCTTGATGCGCATGTTCAGATCCACGATGGACGAGGCCAGATCGTAGCGGGAATGCATGGACCCCCTGTCCAGAATCAGGCCCATCTGGCCCTTGAGGGACAGGGAAACGCCCGCGCCGCCGTGGCTTTTGGCCACCGGCGCGGCGATGATCACATCCGCCCCCAGCGCGTCGCGCATGAAGGCATTGGCGCGCATCTGGACTCCGCCGGCGATGTCGGCCTCCTGGTAGAAGGAGGGGTTCATCAGGTGGCGGCATATGCCGGGCGCCACCCCGTCGCAGGCAGCCCGGATGCCGGAGCGGTCCAGGGCCAGTTCCGGATCATGGAGGGAGTGGTCCAGAACCCGGATGCGGGAGGCTCCGGCCTCCAGGCACAGGATCACAAGCTCACGCACCACCTCGGGATGGGTATTGGTGGCGCTTTCCGGACCCCGGCCAAAACTCATGTTCGGCTTAATCACCACTTTCTGCCCGGCCTTGACAAAACGGCCCATGCCGCCCAGCAGGCCGACCGCAGCGCGGGTGGCCGGGCCAGGCAGACCCGTGGCCACTCCGATGTCCGTGATTTGCGTCCCGAGCGCCCGGCCGGGAAGGGATAACAAGGAGGAACCGGCCGCCAATGCGACCAGGCCCTTCATCTGCCATTGTAAAAAAGCGCGTCTGTCCATGGCAAGCCTCCGGCCAAATTATGAGCCCGCCGATAAATTGCGTTTAACCCTGCCGCGGCGCCCGCAGCGGCTTATTCCAGCCAGACAAGGTCTTCATGTTTGCGCGGGGGGACGGGCGGGGCCTGGTCCGGGTAGCCCACGGGCGTTATTCCAACCAGTCTGTGTCCCTGAACTCCCATAAGATTCAGAAGCTGCTTTTCCACGCTGACATAACCGGTCATCCAGCAGGTGGCCAATCCGGCCTCATGGGCCAGAAGCAGAAAATTGTAGAAGGCGGCGGCGGCGGAAAGCACGTTGGCGTAATCCTCCGCAGCGCTCTCCTCATGCCTGGACAGACCGGCCACGACACTCCCGGCGCCGCCCAGGTTCTTGAAATAGCCGATGATGAAGGAACGCATCTTGTCATTGAATTTCTGGGCCTTCAAAGGTTCGTCCATACTCTCGGCCAGGCCCGAGGACAGGGCCAGCAATTTTTGCAGGGCGCTTCCCCGCAGGACAACGAATTTCCAAGGCTGACGGTTCATGCCCGAAGGCGCCCACAGGGCCTTGCGCAACAGGCTGTCCAGAAGATCCTGCGGCACAGGCCGGCCGGTAAATTTACGGATGCTGCGCCGGTCGCGCAGGACGCGTTCCAATTCCATACAGCCCAACCCTCCAGAGTGAAATTGTGCTATTTATTCGATCCTTAAAAAGGCCGCCTGGCAGCGGCCTGGACTGTCGGCAGACTATTTATCGCGTAAAGCCTCCACAATTTCCCGAATTTCTTGTTCAGCCCGATCGGTGGGCACCTGGCAGGTGCCCACGCGCGGGTGCCCGCCTCCGCCGTGGGCAAGCATCAGGCTGCCCACATCCGCGGCGCATGTATGGTTGATGACGGAATAGCCCACCGTAAGAACGACATTCTGCTTGCGCAGCCCCCAGATGACCTGGATGCTGACATTGCACTGTGGATAGATGCCGTACATGGTGAAACGGTTGCCGGAAAAGATCTCTTCCTCTTTGCGCAGATCCACCAGCAGCACATTATCATGCACGCTGGCGCAACGTTTGATCATGGCCACAAAGTCCTTTTCCTGGGTGAAATAGCGTTCCGCGCGTTCCTGAACGTCGGGAATCCGCAGAATTTCCTCGGCTGTCATGGAGGAGCAGTAGTCAATCATGTCCAGCATGAGCTGGTAGTTGCTGATGTGGTAGTCCCGGTACCGGCCGAGGCCCGTGCGTGGGTCCATGATGAAGCCGAGCAGAACCCAGCCCCTGGGATTGGTGATGTCTTCCACCGTTAGATCGGCGCTGTCCACCTTGTCCACGCCGGCGAGCATCTCGTCAAAACTGGGGGGAAATTGTTCCCGGCCTCCGTAATATTCCCATATGACCCGCGCGCAACTGGGCCGGGGCTTGGAACTGCCCACGAACTTGAACTGGCCCAGACGTTCGTATTCGCTGGAATGATGGTCGAACCACATGGCGCAACCTTCCACATAGGGGACATTGGCCAGGATGTCGTTGCCCGTCACCTCCACCACTCCGTCTTGCAAATCTTTGGGATGAGCGAATTTATAATCGTCGATCAGGCCAAGATTCTTTAGCAGAACAGCGCAGGCAAGGCCGTCAAAGTCGGAACGGGTAACCAGGCGCATGACCACCTCCTGTCATGGGAAGACCATCAACCCTATTTCCCCGTCAGGGGAGAGCCGGCGTTTTTTTCATTATTATTCGGAGATAACGTTTCTTCTCCGTTTTTGCAAGCATCCGGCCCCGGGGAGGAGGTGGGGGGCCGCGGGAGGGTCTCCGCCTCCGAAGCGCCATGCACCGTAAGTTGCGGGAAGGGGATGTCAATGCCGTGTTGGCTGAAAAGGCGGTCCACGGCCAGACGCACGTCTGAAAGAGTTTTAATGGCGTTATCGAAATCGTCAACAAAGAAAAAGATCTGGAATTCCAAGGCGCTGTCGCCAAAATTTTGAAAATAGACGGTGGGAGCTGGGGTGGCGAGTACATGGGGATGCCCGGCCGCCGCCTGTTCCAGAAGTTCAGCCACCAGAGCCGTGGGGGAGCCGTAGGCCACGCCCACGGAAAGAGTGCGGCGGACCATGCGGCTGTTGCGCGTCCAGTTGACGAACTGGCCGGCCACGATGGCGGAATTGGGAACATAGACCAGAGCCCGATCCGGAGTCTCAATGGTGGTTGAGCGGATGTTGATGGCCCGGACGGTTCCCGACGCGCCGGCCACCTCCACAAAGTCCCCCACCAGGATGGTCCTGCCGAAGAGGAGCATGGCTCCGCTGATCATATTGTTGAACAGATTCTGCATGCCGAAGCCGATACCCACGCTGAGCCCGCCGGCCACGACCGCCAGACTGGTGAAATCAACTCCGAAAAGGCCGAGGCAGAGAAAGGCGAACAGAGTCCAGATCCCGTAGCTCAGAAGTGTGCGCAGAGGAGGGATGACCCCGCGCTCAATGTAGGGCATTTTCCGGGGCAGATGGTCAAGGGAGGTCTGCCCCAGGCGGATGAAGGCCCGGAATAGGAAAAAACACACCGCCACCAGAAGAACCTTGGAAAAGTCGAAGGACGCCTCGCCCACGGTATAGCTGGCGGACAGGGCGCGGTTAAGGAGGGCGAAGGCTCCGGGCGCGGCCCAGAGCCAGGGCAGGGTGCAGAGCAGGGCCAGCAGCCAGGCGGCCGGCCTGGATACGGCGTCGGCGATGGCCAGGCGGTCAGGCATTTTGTCCGCGGGCAGCGGGCGGCCCGGCAGGGCGTCCAGAAGGCCGGT
>JAISMK010000110.1 GCA_031276785.1 Desulfovibrio sp.
GTACTAACGCCGGGCTTTAAGCCCGGCGCGCCGCTGCAGGCGGCGGAGCAAGCCGAAAACCACGCTTTTCGGCGCAGCGATCTTACCACTTAAAACGCAGTTTTAAGTGGTACATGGCAATAGTTTCGACCGGTTAGCGGAGCATTATCATTAAGGATCGCTTCTATGGCTTCTCCTCCCTCTCCCCAGGCCGAAGCCCTTGCCAGGAGATATCCCCTGCTCCACGGCGTCCCCCCGGAACGCCGCTCCGGAGTCATGCGCGCCGCCATACTGCACCCCTTGATCCTGGGGCCGATCCTGCTCTTCAGCCTGATCCTCATCCCTCCGTACCTGAATCTTCTCGCGCCTGTTCTGAATGTGGAGCAGGAAGCCAACCTTGCCCTGAAACTGGGCAAGTACCTTCTTTTGATCCTGCCTCCCACGGTCTTGGCCATTTTTCTGCTGACCCGCTTTCTGATGCCCTTGGTTCTGCGCAAAGTCATGCTCAAACGAGGCTTTGAGCCCGCCGCCGCTCCTGCCCCTGCCCGCAGGCGCCCCTCTCCCGCAGCGCCGCCCCGCTGGAAGAAAAAACAACGGCCGTGAGATGATTGCGGGCTAGCTTTGCCCGCCGTCAACCATCTCACGGTAAAACGGTTCCAGAGCAAGGGGATTGCTCCGGCGAGCGCGCAGACGCTGTCCATAAAAGCTTCCGCCGCGGCTTGCAAAACAGTTCGCATTTGGTATACTTTCGGTACTCTGGAAAATTCCGCGCGCGGGATTGGGCGTGGCTCAGAGCAATTTCAAAATGAAACTACTCACCGCGCGTGCGGACGCAGATCAGGAAAAACTGTGCTGCGCAATATCAAAGTTAAACTGCTCTAAAAAGGCGGACGCCTGTGATTCGCAATCTTCGCATAGCCGATCTGAAACCCGGCATGTTTGTAGTGGATACCGGCGAAGACTGGACGAAACGTCCCTATCTCTATGCCGCCAACCGCCTCATCCGCTCCGAGGACGACATCAGGAACATCCTTGAACAGGGCTACAGGGAAGTCTTTGTGGACTTTTCCCGTTCCGCCACGCCCTCCTTTCCGGACAATTTTCCCGGCCGGAAGGAAGCCGGCCCTTCCCGCCCCACGGTCAGCCTGGAGGAGGAGGTTCCCGCCGCCCGCAAAATCCTTGCCGCCAGCGTGGACTACGCCCGCAAATGTATGACGGACATGCGCGCGGGCAGCCTGGACGCGGGCCCGGCCGCCTCCGTGGTGGAAGATATTGTGGGCAGTCTGGAACGCAACGCCGATGCCCTGCTCTCCCTGGGCCGCCTGCGCCAGGTGGACACCTATACCCACATGCACTGCGTCAATGTCTCAGTACTAACCGCCGCCTTCGCCCTCTACCTGCAGTCTCCGGCGGAAGAGGTTTTTTCAGCGGGGCTTGCCGGACTTTTCCACGATCTGGGCAAAGCCCTGATCCCCCTGAATATTCTCAATGCCCCCCGCAAACTCACTGCGGAGGAATTCACGGCCATGAAGCAGCATCCCGTTCTGGGCTATCAACAACTGCTCCGTCTGCCCTCCCTGCCCGAGAATGTCCTCAAAGGAGCTCTGGAACACCATGAAAAATATAACGGCTCCGGTTATCCCCAGGGGCTGGCCGGGATTCGGATCAGCCGCATCGGCCAGTTGGTGGGCATTTCCGACATATATGACGCCCTGACCAGCAAGCGGCCCTACAAAAACGGTCTGACCACCCACAAGACCCTGGGCATCCTGTACCAGCTCAGCGGCAAGGAATTTGAAGCCTCCCTCACCGCCCGTTTCGTCCGGATGATGGGCATCTACCCCGTGGGCAGCATCGTGGAACTGGAAGACGGCTGGAAAGGAGTGGTTTGCGCCAGCAACCCGGAAATGCCGGCCAAGCCCACCGTCCGCCTTGTCCTGGATCCGGAAGGCAGGACCGCTACCGTCCGGGACAAAAATCTGGCCGCAGGGGAAGCGTCTGCCATCGCCCGCTGCCTGCCGGATTTCCCCGGCATTCATCCGGACAAGGTTCTGGGGCTGAACTGACCGGCGGCGCCGCCTTTCTTGCCTCCGCCCGCAGGCGTAACGGAACTACTCCGGCCACAGGGGTAGTTGCTTTTCCTTGTGTTCCACACGGACCACAAGGCGGGAACGAACCGGGGCTCCCGGTCCCGCGGCCGGCAGGGAGGCCAGGAAGCGGGAAGGCTTCAGGCGCAGTTCTCGCCCGTAGAGGCGGCGGCGTCCGGCAAAGGAGAGAAAAAGGGCGTCTTTGGCCCGGGTAAGTCCCACATAGAACAGCCGGCGTTCCTCGTCCATGTCGGTACCGGCCTTCTTGCTCCCGGCGCCGTTGATCAATTCCCCGGCAAAGGGCAGCAGGCCATCCTCCAGGCAGGGCAGGAAGACAACGCTGAATTCCAGGCCCTTGGCGGCATGGAGACTCAGGATCTGGACTGTTTCCGCCCGGGAGCGGGGCAGTTCCAGTTCGTTTTGCAGACTGATCCAGGTGATGAGTTCCGACCAGCCTCCATTGGCGGTATAGGCCTTGAGCAGGGCCTTGAAGGCGGAGGACTGCCAGAAGAGAGCGTCAAAGGGCGGGGTGGAGGAAAGATAGGCGGCCAGGCCCAGAGGCCCCTTGGTCAGAATCTTGTGGGGGAAGGCTGGCGGGCTGCCGGGCTCCCCGTCTCCGGCCACGGCGATGCCCAGCATGCGCTCCACCTCCCGCAGGAGCAGCGCCACGCGGGCATCAGCCCAGAAGGCGTCTCCCGGAGGGTCGGAAACCGGCACCCCGGCGCGCGCCAGGGCGGCCCGCAGGGGCGGGGCCAGGACATGGGCGCGCACCAGGACGGCGATGTCGCCAGGGCTGTAGTCCGCTTCGGCAACGGCATATTCTCCTTTGCTTTCCGGCGTTTCCGCGTCCGCCAGGGTATGGCTGCCCCGGCCGAGGAGGGTAGCCACGCGCCTGGCGATCCAGGCGGCCTCGCTGTCCGCGCCCTGAGCCTCAAAGAGAAAAAGGGAGGCCTTTCCGCCGCGCGCCGGGGCGGGGGGGCCGGTGACGGCCTTAGGGCCCAGGGCGGCGGCCGCCGCCGCCAGAATGCCGGAGCGGGAGCGGTAGTTGCGGTCCAGGCGGATTACCTCCAGGGAAGGCCAGGCGGCGGCAAAGAAGTCCAGGCTCCGGCCGTGGGCGCCGCGAAAGCCGTAGATGGACTGGTCCGGGTCTCCGATGCCGAAGAAGCCGTTGCCGGAGGCGGGGAGCAGGGCGCGGAGCAGGGTAAGCTGCAAGGGCGAAAGATCCTGGATTTCATCCACCAGAACATGGGTCCAGGGCAAGGCGGGGAGGGAGCCGCCCATACGCTCCAGCCAGAACTCCAGCAGATCCGTGTAATCGGCCAGGTTCCAGGCGGCCTTCTGGGCTGAGTAGCTGACGGCGGCCTCTTCCAGCCCCGGCGGCGGCGGGGTCAGGTTCTCCCTGGCCAGGGAAAATGCCTGCCAGCCTTCCCGCAGAGCCTGGGGGGATAAGGCTGAATTGGCTTCGGCAAAGACCTGCCGTGCGCTTTCCTCTGAAAGCAGAACAGGCGGGCTTTCCTGGGAGCGGTGCCAGATCTCCAGAGCCAGGGCGTGCAGGGTATCGGCGCGGGGCAGGGCGGCGCTGCGGCCCAGCAGCGCCCTGAGGCGATCGTCCAGTTCCGCGGCGGCCCGGCGGGTGAAGGTGACGGCCAGGATATTCCGGGCGGAGATCCCCCGCTCAAGGAGCAATCCGGCCCGGGCCGCCAGGGTGCGGGTCTTGCCCGAGCCCGGTCCGGCCAGCACCAGGACGGGATGCGGCCCGGCCCGGAGGGCCGTTTCCTGAGCGGGATTCAGCGCGGCGGACTCTTCTTCTTCCGGGCGGCAGGGCACCGGAGGAGGCGCGGCGGATGCCTCCTCCTCTGGAATGTCGGCGGGGGGTTTGGGGGGCAGATGGGGTCTG
>JAISMK010000167.1 GCA_031276785.1 Desulfovibrio sp.
AGGGGGGAAGCATCAGGACGGACAGCGCGATGTTGCATTTGCGGTCCATAGTTATGTTTCTGACAGGAGAGCACCTTCTTCAGTGCTTTGGCCTTGTCCGCGCTCTGGCCGGGAAGCTGAGAGAAACAGTTTTCCGCCGCCACGGCCGCTACGCTGGAAAAAAGGAAGACATTGCGGACGCGGCGGAAACGCGGACCGGGCGGCTGCGGGTACTGTGCCGCGGCAGGGCGCGCCTGCGCGCGGAGAACGTTGATGTCAAGGCCGGTCAATATCTTGACCTTGACGCTGAACATATCAAGGTAGGCTGACCATGTTCGCCCTGACCCTGCAAGGAGGCACCTGCCAGAGCGCCGCCCCGGACGTGTGTAAAACCCCGGCCCCGCCAGGACCTCCGGCGCCTATTCCATATGTCAATATATTTCAATGCAATATGGTTGATCCCAGTACGGCATGCAGCAAGGTGTTCATTGCCGGCGCCCCGGCCCTGAACGTCAAATCGCAGACCTTCCTCTCCAACGGGGATGAGGCCGGAGTGGCCGGCGGAGTTGTTTCCGGAAAGTTTATCGGCCCCGGAGAATTCATTTCCGGATCGCAGAAGGTGCAGTTGGAGGGCAAGGCCGCCGTGTCCCAAGGCGCCCAGACCAAACACAACGACGGCAACACCATGGGCATGTGTTCCCTGGCCGGACAATCCAAGGTGATGGTGTTATGAAGCGCTGTTACGGAGCCTGGGCGCCGCCTGCCCATCTTCTCCTCTGCCTTCTGCTGCTCGCCGCCTGTGGAGGCAAGGACACCGGCGCCCCGGACATTCCTCCTCCTCCGCCGGCCACGGATCCTACCAAGGTGATCTGGCAGGCCGATCCGCAAGGTCTGCGCCTACGCATTACGACCAGCGGGGATTTGAACAAGCAGGACGGCGTGCCTCTGGGACTGAGCCTGTGCCTGTACCAATTGGGAGATAAGGTCAGGTTTGAGGCTCTGGCGCAAACCGCGTCTGGCCTGGACTCCCTTCTGGACTGCGCTGTGGACAAAGCGGATGCCCGGAGCGCCAAAGAATTCCTGTTACAGCCGGGGCAAAGCCTGGAGATGACTCTGGAACGGGCGGAGCAGGCGAAATATCTGGCTGTGGTCGCGGGTTATTTCCATTTGAAACCGGATCTCTCCACTTTCGTATTCCCCTATTTGCTCCACAGCGAGACGGAGGGCTGGATCCCTTTTTTCCGGGATACAGTGTACAGCGCGGCCCAAATGGATATTATAATAAACCTGAATGAGACGTCTGTGGACGTGAAGGGAGTGGAGCGTGAGTGACAAGCCGATTTTCTGGGAGCAGGGCCTTTTTTTGCAACCGCAGCACTTGCAGTTGGAGCAGAGGTTTCATTCCTCCGCCCGTGAATTCCTGTCTTCCTCCGTTCACCCCTATCTCTGTGGAATATCCCGCCTGCGCATCAATGAAGATGCCCTGGCTGGAGGGATATGCGAAGTCACGGAATTGACTTTGTTGCTGCCAGGCGGCGAACGCATCACCTTTCCGGGCAACGCCTCTCTGACCCTGCGGCCTTTCCGCGAAGCCTGGCCGGATCCTGAAGCTCCACTGACGGTGTACGTCGGCCTTGCCCCCTTCCGGGAGGAAGGCGACAATGTCTGCCAGACGGATGAGCCGGAATCCGCCCCCGACCGTTACCGCTATACTACTCCCCTGACTCCGGATCAGGCGCCGGACCTGCACGGCAAAGGCCCCCCGGCGGACGTGCGTACCCTGCGCTTCCGTCTGCGTCTCTGCCTGGGCGACGAGATGAAGGATGTGTGGCAGCGCTTTCTGGTGGCCCGCCTAGTCCGCGACGGGGAACGCGTGCGTCTGGACAGCCGCTTCATCCCCTCCACAACGGATATCCAGGCCGTGGACGTTCTCCGGGGCATGTTGCGCGATGTCCGCGACATGCTTCTCTCCAGAGCCAAGCAACTGGAGGAGTACAAGATCGTCGCCGGCGATGCTGGCTCCGGCGAAACTTCCTCCCTTTACGGCCTGACCCTGTTCAGTGTTCTGGGGGCTATTTCCCGCCATGTTCCGGAGCTGGATCAAATTTTGCATGCTGAGCGTATACACCCTTGGCCGGTATTTGTTGCCCTTTGCCGTCTTGTAGGAGAGTTATCCGTGTTTTCCTCCAGCCTGTCTCCTGTGGGAACAGACCCGCAAGGCCAGCGCGTTTTGCCCGTCTATGACCATGAGCGCTTGTACGAGTGCTTCAGCGCCGCCTGCGGCATTGTCACCAGGCTGGTGGACGCCCTGGTCATCGGTCCGGATTTTTCCTTTGTGCTGGAGGCGCGCGGCGACTGGCTGGGAGCCTCTCTGCCGCCGGGCGCCCGCAACAGCGGCTACGCCTACTGGCTGCTGCTGCGGATGCCCGCGTCAGGAGCAGCAGCCCGGCAGGATATGGCCGAGCGGGTGAAATCCTTCGGCAAACTGGCGCCAGCCGGCGAGATACAGGATATCATCGCCAGAGCCATGCCCGGCGTGAGGCTGATATACGCAGAAACTCCCCCGGCCGGGCTGCCCCGGCGCAATGATACTGCCTATTTGAGGATAGACCAGAGCGATCCTCTGTGGGAGCAGGTTCTGCTGCAGGGCGAGCTGGCCTTCTTTCTCCCCGACCCGCCCCAGGGCTTCTGGGCGCAACTGACAGTTATCCGCAAGTAGGTAGCCATGCAGTCGAGATTTATGCCCCTTATCAGCCAGACCCTGCACTATGCGCGGTCCGCGGAAGGGATGTCCATGCCCCTGCCGGAAATACGCCGGCAACTGATCGCCTTAGCCGGCAAGGAAGGCGACGAGCCGCAGGCTGACGCGGCGCAGGGCCGTTCTGTGGATTGGGAGACCTGCCGTTTTGCCGTCTGCGCCTGGGCGGATGAAATAATGCTCACCTCCCTGAGGACCGATGCCGCTGCCTGGACGGCCCAGAGTCTGCAGCATTTCTTTTTTCAAACCTCCGAGGCAGGGGTGCTTTTTTTCCAGCGTCTGGAAGCCCTGCTGGCGGAGCTTTCCCTGGCTCCGGAGGGGAAAGATCCGGACGCATCCTTGCCGGGCCGGCTGGAGGCGGCGGCAAAGGCGCCGGTCTCCTCCGCCGCCAGGCGGGAATTGGAAGCCTATGCGCTTTGCCTGCTTCTTGGCTTCGATGGACGCTGCTTTGACCGTCCGGATCTGCAAAAGGAATTGCGCCGGGCCTCCAGAAAGGTTCTGGAGAACGGCTCGGAAACACTCCCTGCTCTTGCGGCGCGGCGCGCTAACCGGCAGACGGCGGGAGCCTCCCTGCCGGAATTTTTGTTCCATATCCTCTTTCCTCTGCTGGTAACGGCTCTGTTCGGGATGTATTGCGCGAACATACTGGCGGACATACCGCAGGCCGGCCTGTAGGACATTGTAACACTATGAAAGCGCTCGGACTTATCCTCAAAGTTTTGCTCTGGATTCTGCTCCTGGCCATTGCTCTGAGCTTGCTGCTGGCGCTGTCCTGGTGGATGCGCTGGCCGCTGTTCACGGGATTTTTCCTTCTGTTGGGGATTCTGGGAGCGGTCATTCTGTTCCTGGTGTTCCGGACCCTGATCCGCTGGAGGAACAAACGGCTTTTTGTCCGAAAAACACTGGAAGGCAACTCCTTGCCGCCGGCCATAGTCCTGTCCGGGGACACTCTGGGAACGCAGTGGAACGCGCTGCTGAAGCGCGATAAAGGCGGCGGGATCAGCTCGGGCGAGTTCTTCTCCCGCTCCTGGTATGTGGTTCTGGACTTCACAGGAGGGCTCTCGCCTGTCTTTCAGCGGGCGGCGGGATCAGTCGCTGCCGGGGACAAGGCGTACCTCGCGCGGCACGATTTCGCTTCCACCACCCTCTTGCAGATCGCGGAAACGGCCCTGAGCGATCAGGACAGGGAGGAACTGCTGGTTCTGCTGGCCCGCGATGTGCGCAAAAACGCCTTGCGCGGCGTCATCCTGCTTCTTTCAGCAACGGAGATCGGCGTCCTGAACAGGGAGGAACTGCGGGAACAAGGTTTTTTGCATCGTTCCCGCCTGTATGACTTAATGGTGGTAGTGAACCGCAATCTTCCCCTGTATATTCTGGTACAGGATCTGGATAAACTGCCTGGGGCAGCGGATCTTCTGAGCCGCCCGACGGAAAAGTCCGGCCTGCTGCCGGGCTGTTTTTTCGCGGACGAGAGCGGGGAGGAGGCTTCGGACTCCGCCGGACGGGATGCGGCGCGGGCGGCTGATGCCCTGCTGCGCAAGACGCTGTATGACGATCTTGTGCTTGGTCTTCCCCCCCGGGGAGATGAACTGCTTTTTCTGGAAACCCTGAGCGTTGCGGGCGGGCGGCTGGACGACTTCCTCTCCGCCCTGTTGCAGGATATGGCCCCCTATGATTCCTTTCGTCTGCGCGGCATTTTCTTTTGCGGGACGGACGGGGAGGGTCTGGCGGGACGGCAGCAGGGAGGGATGTCCCTTGGCGCCGCGCTGGGCGGAGTGGCCCGCTTCTGCGCCCGGTCACTGCCCGCTGCGCGCGCTTCCCAGTACCCTCTGCGCGGCAGGTTCACGGCCTATTTTTCGCTCAAGCTCTTCGGCTTTGCCGCCTGGCTTCTGGCGCTTTTATGCGTCTGCGGGCTTTTCGCGGCCAACACGTTGTACCAGACGCGGATTCTGACCAGCACTCCTCCAGAGCTTGCCTGGGCGCCGCCTGTAAAGGAGATGGAGGATCTGCTCCGGCAGATGGCGTTTATTCAACATTTGGAGCGGGCCCGCGCCCGTTGGATCCTCCCTTCCTTCGGCCTGGATATGCTGGCCAGGGTGGAGCGGAAGGAAAAAAATGATTTTATCAGCCGCATGCACAGGGAGGTGATTGTTCCCTCCTTCCGGAGGCTGCGGGATATCTTCTGGCAGAAAGACAGCTCCGACGTCCATATGCATTTTGCCGCCATCGCGCAACTTTTGTGGTTCTGCAACGCTGTGGCCGACAACCTGTCCCTGGGCAGGCAGGATTCCAGAATCACCTTCATTCCCCTGCCCGGCGATGAAAACTGGGTCACCATCGTCGGCGACCTGGTCAGCAACGGTCTGTCCTGGTCGGTGGGTAAGGACTATCTGGAATTGCTAGCTTCGGAATTGCGGACCATTATTCTGGCCGCCAATTCCAATTCAGCGGACAACATTTTTCTCTCCGCACCGGGATATTACAATATTATCGATCCTGACAGGAAAATATGCCTTTCGCAGTTCTGGCTCCACATTCAGGAGGGCAGCGCCGGTGATGTCTGCGTTGCCACGAATTACACGAGTACCGTCTTTGATCTGCTCAACGATGATCTGCACAATTTCCAGATCATAGCGGAAAATGATTCCATGATCATGCTGGAAATGCAGAAGATCCGCAATATGTATCTTGCAGCTTATGCCGAGCAGTGGCAAAAGTTCGTCGAACATTTTTGCGCTGCGGCTGTATCTGTGGACGACTCCGAGGTGTACGCCCCTTATGCCGGCGGCCCCGCCGTGGCAAAAACGCCCCACATTATGCTGTTGCGCGTGCTCAGCCGGGAACTTAAGCCCCTGGCCCTGGTTGTTCCTCCGCCCATCTGGCTGAAAGACGCGCAGCTTGCGGACGCCATGCTGACTACCCTGATCCGGGAATCAAGCGGCAAAGTAGCAAAAGATTGGAAAGATTTCGTACACCTGGGCGCCACCGTTCCGGACAGCCTTAAAAACCTGTGGAACGTGTCGGCAGATAGCGGGAACGCTCTGGAAATATACGAAGGACTTCACGATCTCTCCCGCTATTACAACGCTGTGGAGAATATTTTCCAGAGCATTGCCGAGCCGGGCAAATCCCTGGCCCTGGCCAGGACGCACTTCGCCGGCAATAATGCCGAAGCCGTCAAGGCCAGTCCTTATACAGCCGCCGAAGCAGCTCTGCTGGATTCCTTCCGCCTTTTCTCCACCGGAGAGGCCTGCCCTCAACTGGCTGTGCTCAGCAACCTTCTAAAGTTCGCCGGGAACGGCATTGTCATCGAGGCCGCGCGCTCGCTTCAGAAAGACTGGGAAAACAAGGTGCTGGCCAGTCCCGTTGCCCTGTACGGCAAGTCCGGCGGTTCTTCCCTGTTCGGCAAGGATGGCGTTGTGACCACATTTGCCGAAACCGAATTGTTCCCTTTTCTGCAGCGCCACGCCAGCGGCGTGATTGCGGCAAAATGGCTGAATAGTTCTTTCCCCTTTACCTTAGACTTTCTCAACTTCCTGACCAACGGAGAAATTTCCGCCGTGGCTCCAGCCCCAAGCGCGGAACAGACAATCCTGCTGCGTTCCCAGCCGACCCTGACCAACGCGGACGCTCTGGAAAAGCCGGACACCACCACTCTGACCTTGTTGTGCCGGGATAAAACATACCGTCTGGTTAACAGAAATTACCCCCACAACGAAAGATTTACATACCGCAAGGGTGAATGTTCCAAGGCGGATCTTACCGTATCCTTCCCTTCCTTTGCCCTGAGGCGGGAGTATCCTGATTTTCCGTCTTTTTTGGAAGAGTTTCAGTATGGCGAGCGGATCTTCCTGCCGGCGGACGCGCCGGAGGCCGCCGAAAACATGGCTGCCCGCAAGGTGCAGTTCATCCGGGTAAGACTGCTTCCGGACAATGTGGCCGGCATATTGCGGGAGCGGGCGGACGGCCTCCTGACGGCGCCGGAACGCATTACCTATACGAGGTAGTTGCCATGGATTCTGTGCGGATCTATTTTCGCCGCATGCTCCTGGGCTGGCTGTGCCTGGTGCTGATGCTGGCCGTGGGGTTGCCTTACTGGACAAATCTGCCCAGGCCTGGCAATTTGGTAACATTTCTTTTTACCCAGGTTCTGGATTATGACCCGGCGGGAACTAGTCGGTCCTCCCTTATCCAGACGGCGGCGCCGGTCGTGCCGCAGGAGCCCGCCGCGGCGCAGACGCCGCCCATTCCCCCGGCAGCGCCCACTCCCCCTGCAGCGCCCACTCCTCCGGCGCCTCAGGACTGGCAGGCCATGACCGTGGGCGCCGCTCCAGGACGGGGGGAGTTGGGCCGGCCGGCCGTCAGCCATCTGCCGGACGGCGGAGTGGAACTTCTTTTCCCCTATACGGGTAGCCTGGGGCAGGAAACGCATTTTCTCCCCCCCGGCAAAAACGCGCTGGTGGTGGATCTGCACGGCCGGTGGAAATCGCATGTGGCTTTGACCGCCAATGTGGATACGCCCCTTTTGCACCGGATTGTCGTTTACCGGCACCAGGAGTATCTGCGTATTGCCGGCATGGCCCGGGGCCAGGGCACTGCCGGAACGCTGACGGCGCAGGTGTTTTTTTCGGCGGATCAGGTGCGGGTTGTGTTCGCCCGCCGTCAGGCCCGGGCGGAATAGCCGCGAGATAGTTGCAGGCGGGCTTTGCCCGCTGTTCTCCAGGAGGATTGAGCATGGCCAAATTGCGCCTGTTGGAACGCTTGTCGGAGGCCCGCCGGACCGATGAGCGCGCCCATCTTGCCGCAGCCGATCATCTGTTGCAGTCCATCTGCGCTTATGTCACCAAACTGCTCAACACCCGCAGGGGAAGCACTCTTCTGGATCCGGAATTTGGAGTGCCGGATTTTACCAACGCCGGGGCTGGCTTTTCCAAGGATGACATCCCCTATCTGCAGCAGACGGTCGCCGCGTTTATCACCCGCTACGAGCCGCGCCTGATTGACGTGCGCGTCATGTTTGCCCCTGTTCCGGAGGCGCACACGGTACTCACCTTTGCCATTTCCGCCCGCATCAGGGATGAGGACGCGAACGGCATTCCCGTCCTGCTGTATTCCAATATGACGCAGGAGGGAAAGATTGATGTGCGGCTATGATACGGTATACGATGCCTTATGAGCCAGAATACGCGGACTGCACAGTTGCGGACGGAACTGGCGGCAGCAGCGCCGGGGGCGCTTGTGAAATTTGCGGCGGAGGCCCTGACCGTTGGCGATCAGGCGGCGCGGTCCGGTCTGCCGTTGCTGTTGCGCGCTCTTCTTTTGTGCGGAGAGGGCGCTAAGGTTTCCGTCGCCCTGGTTGACGGCTTGATCGTCGAACTCGATGCCAAAATCTCCATGCAGCTCAGCGCCATTTTGCACCATGAACGCTTCCGCCAACTGGAGACTTCCTGGCGTTCTTTGAAATTTTTGACTGACCGCGTGGATTTCCAGCAAAACATCATTCTGCAGTTCATGAACCTGTCCAAGGAGGATCTGCTGTCTGACCTGGAAGATTCACCGGAAGTGACCATATCCGGATTCTACCGCCAGGTCTATGTGGCGGAATACGGCCAGTTCGGCGGCCAGCCGGTGGGCGCGGTCATCGCCAACTACGAATTCAGCCCCTGCCCCTCGGATATCCGCCTTCTCACTCATGTGGCCTCTGTGGCGGCCATGGCGCATGCCCCCTTCATCGCCGGAGCGGGCAAGGAATTTTTCGGCTGCGATTCCTGGGAGGCCTTCTCCACCCTCCGGGATCTGCGATCCATTTTTGAAATGCCCCAGTATGCCGCCTGGCGCGCCTTTCGCGCCTCCGATGACGCGCGCTACGTCTGCCTTACTCTGCCCGGTTTTTTGTTTCGCCTGCCGTACGGCATTGGGGCCTTGACAACAAAGACCTTTGCCTTCGCCGAACAACTGGACGGCGTGGAGGATCTGTGCTGGGGCAATGCGGCTTTCGCCCTGGCCGACCGCCTGGCCGACAGCTTCGCCCGATACCGCTGGTGCGTGAACATCATAGGCCCGCAAGGCGGAGGTGTGGTGGAGAATCTGCCCCTGTATTCCTTTGGCGGCAACGCGCGAGAATATAAAATACCCACCCGGGTGTTGATTTCGGAACAGCGAGAGTTTGAACTGTCCGATGAAGGATTTATCAGCCTGGCCATACGCAGAGGCGTGGAAAACGCTGTTTTTTTTTCCGCCACTACCTGTCAGAAACCAAAAATATTTGACTCCACCCTCGAAGGAAAGGACGCGGAGATCAGCAGCAAACTTTCCGCGCAACTGCCGTATATGATGATCATGAATCGGCTTATCCACTATATCAAAGTGCTGCACAGGGAAAACATCGGTTCCTGGAAAGATCGCAACATGCTTGAGATGGAACTGAACAAATGGATGAACCAATATGTGACGGAAATGGACACCCCTGACGCCGTCACCCGCAGCCGGCGGCCTTTGCGCATGGCGACCATCGCCGTCAGCGAAGTGCCGCACAACCCCAACTGGTTCGAGGTTGCCATCAGGGCCAGGCCGCATTTCAAATTTATGGGAGCGGATTTCACCCTTTCCCTGACCGGCAAGCTGGACAGGGAATAGGGCCGTTTCAAAGCGCAATTGCTCTGAGGTTCTTTTTCTTTGAGATTATGCATCAAGCTTTTTTTAGAGCAATTTAACTTTTAAAAGTTGGACTGCTCTGCATGGATTTGCTCGCAAATCCTTGCCGCGAAATGCTTGTAGGCGGGCTTTGCTTGCCGTTAAGCAAGCATTTCAAGCGTAAAATGCTCTAGAGCATTTCCAACTTGATATTACACATTACGCCTCTGCGGCGAGCGGCCGCCAGAGCAATTTAATTTTGAAATCGCTCTAAGCTGTGCCCCAATTTCGAAGCTTAACAGCTAAAATAAATTGATCTTGCACCTAGAGTAGTTCAACTTTGAAAAAGTTGAACTACTCTAAAAGAATGACGTTCCTTCTTGTTTTTTGACAGATCTGTTCATCCGGCATATTGACCGGGTAGGGGATGGAGAGTTATACGGCGAACTGTAAAACCGGCCTTGCGGGTAAAAGCTCTGATCGGATCCTTTGCCGGTCCGGGGGTGTCGCGCCGCTTGATAAGATAGTTGACAAGAAGTTTGATCGCGCATTTACAGTTTTCTGGAGAAATATCATGTTCAGAAATTTGAGTTTGCGGACAAAAATCTTTTTTCTGGTTTCCGGTGTTGTTATTATTTCATTTCTTATGCTGACAATAATAGTTTCCAATAAATCTTTTGAAATGGCTAAGAAAGATGCTTTTAGTCTGGCGCAGGAAACAGCGGATAAATATAAAAATGAGATTAAAGCTGAACTACAAGGAGCAAGAATAACTTCTGAAACACTTTCTACTGTATTTGAGACATTAAAAGAGCATGATCTTACAGATAGAAAGATGATGAATGATATTCTGAAAAATATCCTGATAAAAAAAGAATATATAACAGCATTTTGTATTGCTTATGAACCTGATGCTCTGGATGGAAAAGATAAGCGGTTTGCCGGAAAAAAGCCGGAATATGATGAAACAGGAAGATATGCGCCATATTGGAATAAACTTGGCGGAAATATCGCTGTTGAGCCTTTATATGACATTGATATAGCTGACTGGTATATTGTTCCTAAAACTGAAAGACATGAATATATTACAGATCCTTACCCCTATGAGGTTCAAGGTCATCCTGTCATGTTGGCCAGCCTTATTTTTCCCATTATTCATAAAGATAAATTTATAGGTATAATCTCATCAGATATAGTCCTTGATAAGTTACAGGAGATGATTTCAAAAGTAAATCCTCATGGCCAGGAAGGATATACGGAGATATTTTCTAATGCTGGTTCTATCGTTGCCCATCCCAATAAATCTCATTTAGGAAAGAATCTGGCTGAAGAATTGGTATATG
>JAISMK010000182.1 GCA_031276785.1 Desulfovibrio sp.
TGGCATCGGCCACACCCTGCTTTGCTGCCTGCAGGCTGAGGATCTTTTCTTCCACGGTGTTCTGGCAGATAAGCTTGTAAGAAAACACCTGTCTGGTCTGGCCGATGCGGTGGGTGCGGTCCGTGGCCTGATTTTCCACAGCGGGATTCCACCAGGGGTCATAGTGAATGACATAATCAGCGCTGGTCAGGTTCAGGCCTGTGCCTCCCGCCTTGAGGGAGATGAGAAAGATGGGAATGTCCGGAGAGGAGTTGAAGATTTCCACCTGCTCAAAACGGTCCTTGCTGGCCCCATCCAGGTAGCAGAAGGGAATTTCGCTGATGCTCAGCCAGGACCGGATGATGTGCAGCATCTGGACGAACTGGGAAAAAACCAGCACCCGGTGCCCCTCTTCCACTATATCCGTCACCATATCCTTGAAAGCGTCGAATTTGCCAGAAGGCAGATTGGTAACAAGGCCGGGCATATCCAGTTTAAGCAGGCGCGGATGGCAGCAGACCTGGCGCAGTTTCAGGAGGGCATCCAGGATTGACATCTGGCTTTTGGCCATGCCGTTCCTCTCCACGGTATTGAACACCTGTTCTTTCAGGGTTTTGGCCAGGGCTGCGTAAAGCTCCGCCTGCTCGCCAGCCAGGGCGCAAAAATAGGTATTCTCAATCTTGGGCGGCAGATCTCTGGCCACTTCGGATTTGGTGCGGCGCAGGATGAAGGGACGGACGCGGGTACGCAAAAAGGACAGGGTTTCATCGTCGCCGTCCTTAATGGGCTTGACCACGCCGCGCTTGAAGGCGCTCTGGGCGCCGAGAAATCCCGGCATGAGAAATTCAAACAGGGACCAGAGTTCAAACAGGTTGTTCTCTATGGGGGTTCCGGAGAGACAAAGGCGGATGTCGGCGTTGATGTGCCGCACGGAACGGGCGGTAATGGTATTAGGATTTTTGATGTTCTGGGCCTCATCCAGGATGACGGCGTTGAAATCGTATTTGCGCAGTTCCTCCAGATCCCGCCGCAAAAGGGCGTAGGTCGTCAGCACCAGGTGGGATTTACGGATTTCTTTGAACATGGCCTCGCGATGGGCGCCATAAATGGTCAAGGTGCGCAGTTCCGGCACAAAACGGGCGGCTTCGCGCTCCCAGTTGGGCAAAACGGAGGTGGGCATGACAATCAGGTTGGGGGCGGCAATGCCCTGTTCCACCATGTGCTGAATGAAGGAAAGGGTCTGCACGGTCTTGCCCAGCCCCATCTCGTCGGCCAGGATGCCCCCGAAACGATATTCGCGCAAAAAATTCAAATAGGCCAGACCCTGCTCCTGGTAACCGCGCAGGGTGGCCTTCAGCCCTTTGGGAAGGGGCACCGGGGCTATTTCGCGGAAGCTGCGGATTTTTTCCCGCAAGGTGTTCCAGAAAGAATCCGTTTCCGCATCCGGCATCTCTTCCAAAATACTGTCCAGAACCGGAGCCTCAAACTGGGCGAACTGCTGCTTGGGGGGTTTGGCGGGGTCAATGCCCAAAGCCTGGAGCCTGTGCCCCAGGCGCTCCAGCCAGGATTCCGGCAGGCAGCTGTAAGAACCATCTTTCAACTGCACATAGCGTTTGCCCTGGGTCCAGGCCTTCCAGATCTTTTCCAAAGGCACGCTCTGGCCCTCGTAGCTGACGTCTATATTCAGGCTGAACCACTTTTCCTTTTCATCGGAACTGACCCGGGCCTGGATGGAGGGCTGCGAAAGGCGCACCTTGTAATGGGTCAGGGTGGATTCGCCGTAGACGCGATAGCGATCCACCAGCTTGGGGTAAACGTCCAGAAGAAAGTTAATGGCCTCTTCCAATTCCAGAAACCAGATGCGCGCGTTTCTGGGCTGAAACTTGATTTCCAGGAGCATGGCGGTAAGGGCTGCCTCCTCTTCCTGCTGGCGGCGCACCAGGTAGGTTTTGCCCTCGTATGTATAGCTGCCTGTCTGAAATTCCGGGTTGGGCCCGGACATGCTGAATTCGCCGTGGATAGTTTCGTAGATGTTCTGGATCTCCAGCGTCAGCAGACTGCCTTCCTCCTCCAGGAAGAGCTTGGGATTGTATCTGGCCGGCACAAAATAGGGTTCCATTCGCTGTAAAAAATCCTCCTGCTCATGCAGGGCGGAGGAGGGCAGATGGGTCCAGACCCGGTCGAGAAACTCGGAAATTTCTCCATGGGGAACGGTCAGGGTAGAAGCGGTCAGTTCCCGCATGAGCCGCGGGTTGATGGAGGAGAACACGGGGAAAAATGTCTGGTTCCAGCACACCCACAAGGGCACTTGACCGTGAAAAGTAACATCCGTGTCGGTGATGGACAAAGGCGCCTTGCCCTCTCTGCACAAAAGCGTCTCAAAGGTCAGCCCCAGATCCTCCCGGAAGGAAGGACGCAGCTTGAATTCCATGGCCCGCTTTTCAATGCGGCAGGCGGAATCCGTATCCCGCCAGAGAATGAAGTATTCGTTGCGCACAGCCCAGAGAAACCAGGAGAGCAACCCGTCCGGAATGGTCACCCGGTGCCCCAGATAATCCTCATGCCGGCCTATAAGCGAAGCGACATAGGGCAGATCCGGCGAAAGATCGCACATATCCGGGGAGGCGACGATCTGCGCCAGGGTGATTTCGTTGTGGACGCTGGATAAACCTGATTTGTTCTGACGGGCGCGGAAAAAGGCCACCTGAAGCCTGTCAGGCTCCGGGAAAAGACGAAAAACCAGGTAATGGCGGCCCGGTTCCGGCTCCACAGCCGTAGCGAAAAAGGAACGGAACACCTGGCGCCATTCACTGCGGGGGCGGACAACTTCCTCCTCCTCCTCTTTCTGCCGAGCTTCCAGGCTGGCCAGGAGCTTCAGGGCCACAGCGCCCACATGGGGACAGGCCCCGGAAAAGGAATCCGGGCAGTTGCAGTGATAGCTGACCTGGCCTTCGCGCAGAGCCAGAGAAAGCCTGGGGCTGTAATTTTGCAGATCCTCACCCTGGATGCCTCCCTCAACCTCCCAATAGGCATCCCCCTTGTTAAGGATCAGTTTCTGCACCCGTCCGCCGCTTACCAGACCCCTGGCACCGTCCACAATATAATCCGGTACGGAGTCATGGAGAAATTCCTGCAGGGCAGTTCTGGCCAGACCTTCGTCCATGCTGTTCCGCTATGCCCCCGGGGTTTACCGGGACGGCATCCATATGCTGAAAACCATGATAAAAGGACAGGGAGGAAACTTTCTCTTTCCGATATAGGAAAAATACTCGTTCCACAAGAGGGTTATCAAAAAAACACGGTTGCGGACAGCAATTCTCTGCCCTTGTTCCCGCCCGCCATAGGTGGTATTTCTGCGGACAGCCTTCTCCGGCCCTGCCGGGAGGCGCGCAAGCAGGACCGAAGCGCAGCCATGCGGATACGCAAGTCAGCCGGAAAACGCTTTTTCCGGCCGACTTGCACCGCTTCACGGCGTTAGGGCCAATATCGGCTGATTCTGTAGAAATCGGTAATCTTGCGCAACGGAAAGGCGATGCCTGCGGAAATTTCATGGATAGAAAAAGTTTTTTCTTTCACGCCGGCCGCCTGTTCGCCTCTGCCCTTCTGCTCTGCCTTGTCCTTCCGGCCTGGACCGCTCTACCGGCTTCCGGCGAAGCTCCAGTCTCCGGCGACGCCCTGATCATCGGCATAGTGGGCGAGCCCAGCAACCTTCTGCCCGGCCTGTCCTCGGATTCCGCCTCCAGTGAAGTCCAGCAGTATCTCTACGTCGCCCCTCTGGAGTATGACAAGGACCTCCAGGTAGCGCCCTTCGCCGCGGAGTCCTTTGATATCCTGGATAACGGACTGGTCCTGCGCTTTGTCCTGAGGCCGGGCATATTCTGGGAAGATGGGGTGGAACTTACCGCCCGGGATGTGGAATTCACCTACCGGCTCATGATCCACCCCGATACCCCTACGGCCTATTCCGGCGACTACAGGGAAATCACCTCTTTCACCATCCTTGGACGTTACAGCTTTGAAGTCCGCTACGCCCGGCCCTTCCCCCGCTCCGTGAGTACCTGGACGCGCCCCATCCTGCCCAGACACGCTCTGGAAGGGACGGATCTGCGCGCCACCCCCCTGGCCAGAAAACCCATCAGTTGCGGGCCGTACCTGCTCAAGGAATGGGAAAGCGGCTCCCGGCTGATCCTCACGGCCAATCCCGCTTATTTCCGGGGAAGGCCGTTCATCAACCAGATTATCTACAGGGTGATCCCCGATGTTACCACCATGTTTCTGGAGTTGAAATCCGGCGAGATAGACTTGATCAAGGACGGCATGACCCCTCAGCAGTTTCTCTACCAGACCGGCGCCCCCGCCTTCACCTCGCGCTATGCCGTCTACAGCGAACCGGCCTATGCCTATACCTACCTGGGCTACAACCTGCGCAATGAATTTTTCTCTGATATCCGCGTCCGCCGCGCTCTGGCCCATGCCGTCAACAAACAAGATCTTGTCAAAGGCTCTTTGTTCGGCCTCGGCATCCCCGCCAAAGGGCCGTACCGGCCCGGAGACTGGGCCTACAACGACAGCCTGACCGACTATCCCCATGACCCGGAAAAAGCTCTGGCCCTTCTGGCTGAAGCCGGCTGGCGCAGAGGGGAAGACGGCATACTGCGGAAAAAAGGCCGGCCCTTCACCTTTACCTTGCTCACCAACCAAGGCAACGAACCGCGCATCAAGACCGCGATTCTCCTTCAGAGCCAACTGCGGAAAATCGGCGTTGAGGTAAAAATCCGAGTGGTGGAATGGTCAGCCTTTCTTAAACAGTTTGTTTTACCGGGCTACTTCGATGCCGTGGTTCTTGGATGGACTACAGGTTTTGATCCGGATGTCTATGATATCTGGCATTCTTCGCGCATAGGCGGCCTTAATTTCATCCATTACGCCAATGCGGAGGTTGATTCACTCCTGGAACAAGCCAGATCCACTTTTGATCTGGAGACCAGGAAAAAATTATACGGACGTTTTCAAGAAATACTCCAGCAGGAGCAACCCTATTGTTTTCTCTATGTGCCCTTTGCCTTGTCCGCTGTGAATAAACGCTTTCGCGGCCTGGACCCCGCGCCGCTGGGCGTCTTTTACAATATCC